>JAIRNN010000044.1 GCA_031257995.1 Spirochaetaceae bacterium
ACGTTGAGGCGTATTATAATCGCATTCGACTGCATTCGGCACTTGACTATGTGGCACCTCATGTGTTTAACTCAAGGTAAGTCGCTTAACGGTGTCTACCTTACGGGGTAAAGTCCACCTCCACACACATCGCAGACTTCAATCAGCAGGTTATTTGTTGACCAGATAAAATACAAATCTTCGCTATTATTTTTTGCCACTTCCCTATCCTATCTTAAAATACACGCGCTATTTCAAGCGACCCGCCGCCAAAAAACGGCGATATAATACGCTGTAAATTATCGGGCAGCAACTCTACAATATAACCCACCGCAAGGGTTTTACCGCCCGCATAACGGATCGGGGTTCCCGTATACCGTTTGTATTTGTCCCCGCTTTTAAGCCGTAATAAAAAAGCCGCCTTGAGAGTCTTAAAATCAGACTCGTCAATAGTTTCAAAAAGTCTCGCCGGTATTGAGGGGGACTCACTTGCCGAAACATTCCCTTCAGAAATTGACACTCGCTTGGCAGGGACGGTCGCAACAGAGGCTTCTCTTTGTATCGGTATTACAGCTATATTCATCTTACTACAAGGTACCACAGGTTTTCTTAAATGTAAAGTTGGCATTCCTCCCGCTCAATGGCACCCCCATTATTCCAGGCCCAATTCCTTCCTTAATTTCTCCGCCAGTCCCCCGCCGCTGAACGCAGCGTATTCCTTCTTACGTATCACGCGCATCCCCCATTCTTCCAGAATGTCGGACGCGCCGGAGATGACCTTCGCGCCCTGATCGGCAAGGTTTCGCGTCCCCTCGCCAAACTTTTCGAGCCGCCTGTCCCTGCGCGGCGCAACCCCGATACCGCCTATCCATAGGTCGCGGTTGTTATCCAGCGTGAACCGCGCCGTAATCAGCGCCCCCGATTTTTTCGGGGCCTCGACCACGACACAGCCCCGCGCAATACCCGCGATGATCCGGTTCCGTTCGGGGAAAGTCCACCGCGCGGGACGGGTTCCGGGCCGGTATTCGCTCACCAACGCGCCGCCGGAATCCAGAATACGCTTGACAAGCGGACGGTTTGTCGCCGGATATACCTCGTCGACCGCCGAACCAAGCACGGCAAGCGTCTTCCCGCCGCCGTCGACATTCCCCCGGTGGCACATCGCGTCGATCCCCAGCGCGAGTCCCGACACGACACTCAAGTCCGCCTCTCCAAGCTCGCGCCCGCACCGGTACGCCCACGCCTGGCCGTCGCTCGAAGGATGCCGCGTCCCCACCATCGCGACAAGCGGCTTTTCAGGAGAACCCAGCGCGCCCCGATAGTAGAGCAGCACCGGCGGCTCGTAACTCTCCCGCAAAAGCGGCGGATAGTCCCCCGAAAGGCAGCATACCATTTTGATCCCCTTCCTCGCGGCAATCTTCGCGACCTTCTCTGCCGATTCCTTCGCTTTTGCAATATCCGGCATCTTCCGCAACGACCGCCCTACCCGCTCCTCAATTGCCCCCTTACTAAGCCTGTCCAAGTCCGCTTCCGTAGCCACCGTTTCGGCCAGCCTGAGACGGTCTTTCCGGTTAATCCCTTGCGTGAGGGACAACACGAGGCACACGAAAAGCGGTTCTTCTATTCCGTCCATAGGCAGACTTCCCCTGGAGAGGCTTCATCCATTAAAAACTTCCTGCACGACCCGCTTGTTTTGCTCGGCCTCGCTCCGCCGCCGGGGGTCCTTGGTCGTACCGATAATCATATCATACTGGTCAAGAGAACGCCGATACTGGCCGCTCATATAGTAACAGCGGGCAAGAATAAACATCGCGTCAACATCGCCTGATCGCAACTCCATATACCGCTCGATGCGGGGAATCGCGTCCAGCGGCCTATTCAGCTCAAAAGCATATAACACGGCAAGGCCGTAAAGCGCAAGGGAGTACCCTTCGTCAAGGGCAATCGCCCTGATGTACGCCTCCTCCGAAAGATCATAGTAATGCTCCGCCGCCCCGCCGTCACGTTCATATTCAAGCGCGAGCTTCCCCGCCCGCCCTGCGGAAACCCCTGTGAGATAGTACAGCACCGCTTCTTCGGTGTTGTACCGCATCGCCTCTCGAAAAGCGTTGATCGCCTCGATATGCATCCCCTTCTCGGCAAAACGGGTGCCCAGTATCTTCCAGTACGTGCCGGTCTGCGCCGCGTCCCGCACATAGCGGTCAAGCTGTTTTTCGTACACCTTGATCGCGCGTTGCAAATCCTCAATCTCCCTGGGCACCCCCTTGCGCGGCCCGTAGGCGGAGATGGCGATGGCCTGATCGACCCGTTCCTTGTTCTTCTGGTAGTAGAGGAGAAACGCGATACCGCCCGCTATGATGAAAAACACGAACACGCCGATGACGACGCCCGCCTTTCCCCGCTTGAACGGATCCCGGTTTTTGGTTCGCCGCATCATAATTCCTCCAGTTTTGGCAAGAACATCTCGTGCGCTTTCTTGAGATGAGCAACATCGACATGGGTGTACACCTGTGTCGTCGCAAGGACGGCGTGTCCCAGTAATTCCTGCACGGAACGGAGATCGGCTCCGCCCTGGAGCAACTCGGTCGCAAAACTGTGCCGCAAGGTGTGCAGTTTCGAGCTCGCCCCCGTCATGCAGGCCGCCGTCTTGTAGTTCTTCCAGATGCCCTTTCGGGAAAGCCGCCTCCCGTTCCGCCCGATGAAGAACGCCTGAGTCCCCTTGCCTTTGGCCAACAGCGGGCGCGCGTCTTGGAGGTACGCTTTGAGCCGCTTTTCCGCCTCGCCGCCGAAAGGCACGAGCCGTTCCTTGTTCCCCTTGCCGCGAACCCGCAGTACCGCCTCGTCAAAAAACACGTCGTCCAGATCAAGCGTGACCGCCTCCGACACGCGGAGCCCGGACGAATAGACAAGCTCGAACAATGCCCGGTCCCGAATCCCCAGCGGCTTGGACAGATCGATCTGGTCAAGAATGTTCTCCACCGTCTCGCGGGTATGCACCGCCGGGAGCCGCGTTCCCAGTTTGGGAGACGGCACGAGCGAGGCCGGGTTGTCCGCCCGTAACCCCTCGTCAATCACGAAACGGTAGAACGACTTCAACGCGGAGAGCGCCTTCGCCGTAGACCGGGACGAAAGCGCGTATTCCTTTACCCGCAGTTCGATATAGGCGATGACGTGTTCCGTCTCGGCGGCGGCCGCGTCCAGGCCCTTTTCCTCCAGCCACCGGAACCACATCTCAAGCTCCGTCCTGTAGGTCTCGATGGTCAGCTTGGCCTGCTGCCTGACCGCCGCAAGATACCGGATATAGTTCTTGAGAAGCAGAGTGTCGTTCATGCCTACAATGCCTTTTTATTCAACCCGTCATTGTCGTTCTTCCCCGGCCCGTGCGACTTATACTGCCGGATGACCGTCGGTACGTCAAGCTCGTCGCCCCGGAACGCCTTCTTGCTCGTGCCGCTCAGCACATTTTCAAAATCGGGGAACGAAAGATACTCGCCGCGCGGACGCTCTTCCTTTTCCCTCTTTTCCCGCGCCTCGCGTTCCGCCTGGGTCTCATAGCCGGTCGCCACGACGGTCACCACCACCGAGTCGCCCATATTTTCATCAATCCGGTAACCGGCGATGATATGCGCGTCCGCGGCGGCAGACTGCTTCACATGGCTCATCACCTCTTCAAATTCGAGTATCCCCATATCGGGGCCGCCGACCACCCCGACGAGCAGGTTCTTCGCCTCGAAAATCGCGGTATCGCCGAGCAAAGGGTTATTCATCGCCGCGTGCGCCGCGTCAACCGCCTTGGAATCACCCGAACCGGCGCCAACCCCCATGAGCGCGTCGCCCTGTCCGGTCATGATCGTGCGAATATCGGCAAAGTCGATATTGATCTCGCCCGGCTTCGTGATCAGATCCGATATTCCCTGGATCGCCTGACGGAGCACCTCGTCCGTGAGGTGAAAGGCGTCTTTCATGGAAGTACGCCGGTCAACCAGCTTCAAGAGACGCTGGTTTTGAATGATGATAAGCGAGTCCACCGCCGCCCGCATTTTCGCGATGCCCGCCTCGGCGAGCCGCATCTTGTAATCGCCCTCGAAGTTAAATGGCTTGGTAACCACGCCCACCGTAAGCGCCCCCATCTCACGGGCGATACTGGCGATGACCGGAGCGGAGCCCGTCCCCGTGCCGCCGCCCATACCCGCCGTCACAAACGCCATATCCGTCCCTTTCAGCGCGTTCACGATCATCTCGCGGTCCTCCTCCGCCGCCTTCTCGCCGACCTCCGGCTTCCCGCCCGCGCCCAGCCCCCGCGTGAGCTTGCTCCCGATAGGCAGCCTCGTCGCCGCTTTGCTCAGATTGAGCGCCTGAAGGTCGGTATTCACCGCGATAAACTGCACATTGTCGAGCTCGCTCTCGATCATGTGGTTCACCGCATTGACACCGCCGCCCCCGGTTCCGATCGTCTTAATCACGGTCGGGCTTGCCATCACCTCGTCATGCATCATCTCAAAATTCATACCCATCTCCCAAACCTTCCTTAATCAATAAAATTATACATAAAAGACAAGAAATATTTCCTGTTATCTATCCTCTACAACCCAAAGGCGGGGGGAAGCCGCGGCAAATTGCCGCTCCCTCGCTCCTCGCCCTGCGCCGGCCCTCTACGAGGGCCCTGCGGACCGGCTTCTCAAGCCTCGTTCTCTTTATTTCCCAACCGCAGCCTCTGCATCTCCACATACGCGCCCTGCGCGCCCTTCATGTTAGCCGCCCGCTGCCGCAGAACGGCCTTTTCCGTCATATTGATCCCCGGTACGCGAAGGGCATTACCAAGCCGCGCATAATGAGCGATACAGGCGCAATGAAACGCATCCTTGGGGAAACCCTTGACGCGGTACTCCCGGCGGTGAGGGTAGGTTTTGTCGGCAACGGCATAGCCCGGATCCTCCACCGCCTCAAGGGACAACAGCGCGTCGTCAAAACTCAGGATAGCCTGGGTCAGACTGCCCCGCGCCGCCGTATCGGATTCCCCGCAAAACTGACGCTCCTGCTCCAAAAAGACCATCTCGGTAAGCGCCACCGTCCGGCAGTCCGCCGAATCGTGCGCTTCCCGAAAGCATGTCATAGACCCGGCAATGCCTTCCTCATAGTTCAACCGCCCTTCGTGTTCCTGTCCATCTGCCATAAACCCTCTGCGGCCCGCGTCAATTTTATTGGCATAAAAGACAACCCTACTTAGAAAGGAATTCAGGTCCATATTCTTCCACCGCCTCCCACAAATTCCATCCGCTCTGCAACAGAGCCTCAAGGCCCAAATGCTTTTTGTAAAACCGGGCCAGATAAGGCGCTAAAGGTATCTGTTTTTCCAGTTCCTCGGCCTCTTCAATTTTGCCCTGTTTCCGTAACTCGTTGCCTTTCACCCCGATTTGCAATTTCTCATGCAACGTCATCGGTCTGTTTTGTCTCATACCGTTCTCCTTATTCAAATAAAAGACAGACATTTCCTATCCGCTTTTTCCCCTCAAGCGCCCCTGAGGGGCTTCCCTTGGGCCCGGCGCGGCAAGCAAGCCCGGCAACCCCCTTTCAGGGGGAAGGATGACGTTCACTCCCGGAGGGGGACACCGCCTTGCGACCTGCCCGTTCCAGCCGGAACGTACCGGCCGTTCCAGTTAGAGCAGCCTTCCCGCTCCAGCCTAGGGCAGCCTTCCCGTTCCAGCCGGAACGTACCGGCCGTTCCAGTTAGAGCAGCCTTCCCGCTCCAGCCTAGAGCAGCCTTCCCGCTCCAGCCTAGGGCAGTCCGCCCGTTCCAGTTAGAGCAGCCTTCCCGTTCCAGTTAGAGCAGTCCGCCCGTTCCAGCCGGAACGTACTTGCCGCTTTTTCCCATCGAGCCGCCCCAAGGAAAGCCCCTGCGGGGCCCGCCCCCAAAGGAAACTCCCTCTCCCCCGTAGGGGGACACCGCCGCGCCTTCCCATCGAGCCGCCCCCAAGGAAGGCCCCTGCGGGGCCCGCCCCCAAGGAAAGCCCCTATGGGGCCTAGAAGAACTCTTTTTTTACCCAGTTTACCATTTTGGCGAACACGCCCGGCTGCCACCTTTCGGGGGGTTCGTTTTCCCGCGCCTCGCCGCCGCCCAGCCGGAGGTCGCCTTCCAGCGCGAGCCCGACCGCCGTCGCGAACTCGGGCCGCCGGTATTCCTTTTCGAGACCGCCCGGCAAGAGCGGCAGCCCAATACGGACCGGCAGATGGAACACGCTCACGGCAAGCTCCGCCGCGCCCAAGATGTTCGCGCCGCCTCCCGTGAGAACCACGCCGCCTGAAAGATGCCGGGTCATATCGTGCCTGTCAAGCTCCTCCTTCACCTGGGAGAATATCTCCGCCATACGCGGCTGGACGACCCGCTGAATCTGGACCTTGGGGATCGGGGAGGGCGCGCGGCCTCCCATACCCGGCACCAGCACACTTTCCGCGGGATCCACCAGAGAGGCCCAGCAGCACGCCTGCTCGCGCTTCACCTTTTCCGCCGTTTCAAGCGGCAGACTCATCACAATAGAAATATCCCCGCTCACCTGCGCCCCGCCCAGCGGGACCGTACTGGTGAAGTAGGGCGACCCCTCGACATACACGATCAAATCGGTCGTGCCGCCGCCTAAGTCGATCACCGCGACACCGAGTTCTTTCTCCTCCTCCGTCAGCACCGCCCGCCCGGACGCGAGGGACTGGAGAATCAAACCGGGAACCTTGTAGCCCGCCCGGTTCACGCACTTGACAAGGTTTTGGGCGCTCGTCAGCGGGCACGTGATAATATGCACCTCCGCCTCAAGACGAACCCCGATCATATCAATCGGATTCCTGATACCCGCCTGATGATCGACGATATAGGCCTGCGGAATCACCTCCAGAATCTTCTGGTCGAGCGGCAGCACGATAGCGCGGGCCGATTCGAGAACGCGGTCCACATCTTCGGTTGAAATCTCGTGCAGGTCCTTGTTCCGGCCCGCCACCGAGACGACACCGCGCGAGTTGATCCCCTTGATCTGGTCGCCGCCGATACCCGTCCACAGAGTGGAAACCTCGCTTCCGCTCATCATTTCCGCCGCCTCAACCGCCTGGGCAATGGAGCGCAAAGTCGATTCGATGTTCACGACAACACCCTTCTTCATGCCGTTTGACGGCGCGACACCCACCCCGGTAATTTCGAGATTTCCGCCGCCCCGCCTCTGTGCGAGACACGCGCATACCTTTGTTGTCCCAATATCGAGACCCGCTATAACTAACTCACCAGCCAACCGTGATCCCCCCTCACCCGTTTCCCGAAGCCCCTTTCACCATATAGGAAGCCGTTCCCGTCCGGTAATCAATTTCGGAAACCCGCACCCCCTCCGCTTCAAGCACGTCCAGCAACAAAAATACATACCCCACCGCCTCTTCGTCAAGTTCCGCGTTCATCCGAATCTTCACCGGAGCGTGGGACGGGAAAAGCGTTATATCAAAACCATCGTAGGTTTTCTTGTTGACCGCTATCTCCGAAATCGCCTGATACAGATTCGGCGACACGGACGACAGTTTATCAAGACGTTCACACAACGGGATGTAGGCGCTCGCCAGCCGCGATCCCTCGGCGGCCGTGGTTTCAATGCCGGAAACAACCGGAACCGACCGGAAAGCATCCGTTTTACCGCCACCGGACTTGAACACGACACCGTGTTTGTCAAAGTACACAGGCACGGCCTTGCCGTTCACGTTCCGCAGAAAGAGCGCGACGCTTTTCCGGGGGACGACGGTAATCCGCACGGTTCCGGGGAAATGTTTCTCCACCTTCGCGCTCTCGACAGCCGGCACCCCGCAGAGGTTCTTTTCGGCGGCCCGCGTATCCAGCGAAAGGTAGGACGTTTTCGCGCCAATACCCGCAACACTCAGCGCCTCGTCCTTCTCCATAAACCCGGATTCGGTACCGGTAATCACCACCGAAGAAAACGGGCGCGCAGGCGTTATGAGGAAAAGCCACACCAGTTCCCCGGCAAAGAATAGCACGCAGACAAAGAAGAGTATCCTGAATACCTTCTGTATCCGCGAAGGAGATTCCGCCCCGGTTGATACCCCGCTTACCGCAGCCTCCTCTTCCGCGCTTTCCCCCTCTTCGGTAAACGGTTCCCTGACCCGCGCGTTTGGTTTCAGGGTGAATCCGGCCTTCAGTCTGACCTTCGGTTTAACGCTTAAGGGAGAAGCCGCCACGAATTCGCTGTCGTCGATATATGTTTTTTCCGCCACATTAACCGCGGTCACCGGACGCCTCCTCTTTGCCGATACCGGCGATCAAACCGGCCATCACCAGTGTCGTGGTCAAGGACGAACCGCCCGCCGAAAAGAACGGCAGCGGAATACCCGTCGCGGGAATACTCCCGGAAACGACCGCGATATTGATCAATGTCTGCGAGAGAATCGTCGTCCCCAGCCCGACAGCCAGGAGCCGCTTGAACGTATCGGCCGTTTTGAGCGCGGCGGCGAAGACGCGCATCGTGAACACCGCGATCAGCGCCACAAAGAGAATGATGCCGATAAACCCGGCTTCTTCCGCATAGGACGCGAAGATGAAGTCCGACTGTATTTCGGGCACCGACGCGATCTTCCGCGTTCCCTGCCCTATCCCTTTTCCCCAGAACCCCCCCGACCGGATGGTGAGGATCGAGGAGCGTACCTGATAGCCCGCGCCAAGCGGTTCCCATTCCGGCCAGATAAAGCTCAAGACCCGGCGCAGCCGGTGTTCTTTCGTCAGGACAAGGAGCAGCGAAACCGGCAGTATCATCACCGCCGTTCCGATAAAATAGCTCATCTTGATACCGGCAAGGAAAAAGAGCGCCAGCGCGTTTACCGCGATGAAGACCGCCATCGAGAAGTTATTCTGAAGATAGATCAAGATGAAAAAGATCATCGTAACCACCGCCGGCGGCAGAATACCGCGCGCAAACGAATCGAGACAATCCTTCTTCTTGTCAAAAATATGCGCCAGGTACAGGGGCAGCACGAGTTTCACCAGTTCCGAAGGCTGGTAGGTCCACGGACCTATCCTGATCCAGCGGGACGCGCCGTTTTTCATCACGCCGATAACGGGCACAAAGGTGAGCGCGCAGAGGAACATCGAGAGCAAAACGAGCGGCATGATGACACCCCGTATCTTTTCAACCGGAAACCAGGACACCACGAAAAACGCGATGAGCCCAATCAGCGCGTAGACCGCCTGCCGCGCGATAAAGTACCAGCGGTCGTGGAAGAAGCGTTCGGCAAACGCATACGAGGCCGAGTAGAGCGTTACGATACCGGTACCCGCTAAAAGGAGTACCATAATCACATACCAGTGATCATAGTGAAGGCGGACCTGCGGCTTTTCCATATCCCAGTTATTCCTCATTGTATCTTCAGCGTGGAGAGGGCGATGATCGCGAATAACCCGCCCAGTATCCAGAAACGAATCACGATTTTCGTTTCAGGAAGCCCCTTTTCCCCCTGCTCGTAGTGATGATGCAATGGCGCCATGCGGAACACCCTCTTCTTCTTCCATTTGTACACCACCACCTGTATGATAACCGACGCCGCTTCCAGTACAAAAACCCCTCCGGCAATCAGAATCAATATCTCTTTCTTGATAATCAGCGAAATCACCGCGATAACACCGCCCAGCGAGAGACTCCCGACATCTCCCATAAACACCTCGGCAGGATGGGCGTTATACCAAAGATGGCCCACACACGCCCCCACTCCCGCAAGGCAGAACACCGTCAACTCACCCGCGCCGGGGATATAGGGGATGCCCAGATACGACGAATAATCCTGTCTGCCCGAAAGATAGGTCAGTATGGCCAGCGTGATGAACATGAATATGAGCAATCCGGTGGCAAGCCCGTCAAGACCGTCGCTCAAATTGACCGCGTTGGATTCCCCGACAATCAGCAGAACCGCAAAGGGCGCCCACCAATAGCCCAGATCGGCGACCGGATTCTTGAAAAAGGGAATATAGAGCGCCGTCGTCTTTTCGTCCCCCGTCATCAAAAGATAACCCGCGATGACCGCGGCGGCGATACATTGCAGCACCAGCTTTCCCTTAGGCGAAAGCCCGTCCGCGTTATGCCCCCGTATCTTGAGGTAATCGTCGATGAACCCGATGAGCCCAAAAAGAAGAAAGGCGATCATCGTTACCCAGACCCGCGAATTATGGAAGTTCTGCCACAACAGCATGGACACGGTGACGGAAAGAATGATCATCACACCGCCCATCGTCGGAGTCCCCCCTTTGGCAAGATGAGTCGCCGGCCCGTCCGCGCGGATCGTCTGCCGGCATTTGAGCGCGGCAAGTTTCCTGATGATGGGCTGGCCCAGGAGAAAACAGAGAACCAGGGTTGTCAGCGCCGCATACGCCCCCCGCAGCGTGATGTACTGAAACACGTTGAAAACTGTGAGGTATTTCGTAAGCGGATATAAAAACTCTAAAAACATACTCCTGTCCCCCACAACGAGCGCAATCTCCGGTTACGCCCTTCGCAACCGCCCGGCGCGGTATACCATTTCCTCCGTAACCGGACGTTCTCCTCTTCTTCGCTTTCTTCGACTTCGCGGTTTTATTAACCCCTCTTTTCACCGCGAAGCCGGAAAAGGCGAATAAGGGTCTTAGGACGGTCTACCCCGCGCCGTTTAGTGCGGGGGCTGCGTCCCGGATAACCATACTAAAGGGCGCGGCTCCCGGGGCGGGTTCTGTTTAGAGGGCGCAACGGTTCCCTTTGCGTCCCTCCACTTCGTCCGATGTGGTACCTCCACATCGGGCGGAAGTGTCGCTCGCAACCGGACGGTACCGACGCTCGGTACCGGACGATCTACGCCGGTAGACCGGACGATCTACGCCCGTATACCGGTCTGGTCTACGCCGGTATACCGGACGTTCTAAAACGTTAGACCGTACGGTATTGCCCTTAGGAGCCTTCTTCCCCAAAATGGGGACCGCCGCTCGTTCACTTTACGCCGTCCCCAAGGGAAGCCCCTGTGGGGCCAGAAGGCGTTCTAGCGCGCATAGACGTGATCCTTTCAGCAACACCAGGTCGTTCTCCCGCGCATCGCTGTGGAGCGCGGCCTTCAACCGGTCTCTGTCATCGAACACCGCAATGTTCCCGCCCTGAAAAGCCGTGTTTGAAACATGAAAGAAATACTTCTTGTCCGCGTTCACCGCGTTCAGCCGCAAAAACAGCTTTTCATGCTCTTCCGCGCTTCGCTCCCCCAATTCAAACATCTCGCCCGCCACGACAATCTTCCGCCCGTTCCACGCGGTACCATCAAAGAACAGCAGCGCCTTCTCCATTGAGTCGGGATTCGCGTTGTAACCGTCGTTTACCACCGTTACCCTGTGCCCGTTCATCTCCGTTTCGACCACCTCGCCCCTCCCCGGCAGGGGCTTCACCGACGAAAGCCCGCGGACAATCGCCTCGCGCCCAATCCCCAGCGCCCGCGCAATCGTCACGGCGGCGGCGGCGTTTTCCAGATTGTACCTTCCCGGCAGGGAAAAATGCGCCGTTTCCCCTTCAAACATCCATTCCCAGCCGAAAATCCCGCAGTCCTTCACGCCCGCAAAAACGCCGCCCACAATGGTGTCCGCGATGGCGGCCGCATAGGGATAGAGACACACATTACCGTTCACTCCCTCGCAAAGATACGCGGCAAACGCTGAACCCGCGGGGACAAACGCCGTTTCCGCGCCCGTAAAAAAAGAAAAAATCGCTTTTTTCTCTTGAGCAATCCCCTCTTCCGTGCCGATATTACCGATATGGGCGGAGCCGACATTCGTTACCAGGGCGAGATGGGGACGCAGCACCCCGGCGCTTTCCGCGATCTCGCCCCGGCGGTTCATACCAAGCTCGAAAATCCCCGCCTCGTGTTCCGCACGAACCTGAAACACGGACAATGGCAGCCCCATGTCCGAATTCAGATTCGCCCGGTTATACACAACGCGCCTTTCTCTCCCGATTATCGCGGCGGCAATCTCTTTCGTGGTTGTTTTCCCCGAAGAGCCTGTTATGCCGATCCGCAATAGACCGGGAAACTTGTCAAGGTAGGCCTTTGCCAGCAATTGCAACGCCCGCAGCGTGTTATCCACGATCAGCAACACCCCTCCGTTATTGTTGCCGTCACCTTCCGCCGCCTTGATAAGCGCGTATTTCTCTCCATGATCCTTGCGGACCAGCGCGCCCGCAGCGCCCGCCTTGAACGCCTCGTCCACAAAGCCGTGTCCGTCTGTATTTTCCCCCGGAAGCGCGACAAACAGCCCGCCCCGTTCAACCTGCCGCGAATCAACCGAAACAGCGCAAAACCCCGCCGTCCGATTACCCGTTTCCGGCATAAAAAGCCCGCAACCCAAGACACGGGCCGCCTCTTCCCAACGAAAAAGAACCCTCTCTCCCGTATCGTTCATGTCAGCCGCCGGTTTTGCGCGATCCTGAGTTCGCGGTCCCGCTCTTTATCGTCACCTCGATGACCTCTTCCGGCGCCTTTTTCTCAAGCCCCAGACTCGTCTTGGCAATATTCTCTATCCGCGCCGAAGAAGACAGCACCGTAATCTCCGCGATCAACCGCCGGTTCTCCTCGATCACCTTCTCCTGCCTCTCGGTCAGCCGATCCACTTCCGTCCGCAACGCCGCATACCGCTCGCCCTGCCACACTGCCCCCAGCAGAAAAAGCGGAATCGAAAGAACCACAGCATACAACCCTATCTTTTTCGCCATATCGTCATCCTCACTTTGCCCCGCTAGGCGGGCCTCCTTAGACCCATCGCAACAGAAAGCGTCGCCCATCCCCCTCCGGGGGAAAGAACGCTTGATTCCCCCGCTGGGCGGGCCTCCTTAGGGCCCCCGGAGGGGGATACCGCCGCCCGTTCACATCAAGCCGCCCCCAAGCCGCACAGCGGCCTTCAAGGGTCTCCCTAACGGGAAATCGCGGCGGCTCCCCCTTCGGGGGAGAGTACGCTAACCCCCGGAGAGGGATTACGCCGCCCCTGCTTAATGCGCCGCCCCCAAGGAAAGCCGCGAGCGGACGGGAGACTGTCCATCCCCCGGAGGGGGATACCGCCGTCCGTTCACATCAAGCCGCCCCCAAGGAAGGCCCCTGTGGGGCCCCCCGTGGGGCAATAACCCGTAGTTTTGCGCTTCGGGAAGGCGGATTTTCCGCGATCTCGTTGTCCGCCGCAACGACAGGCTTTTTGGTCAACACCCTGCCTTTTATTATCGGCTCGTTTCGCGCAAAACGCTTAAACACATTCTTCACAATCCGGTCTTCCGCCGAATGAAAACTGATAACGCCCAAACGCCCGCCGGTTTTCAAACAGGCCGCCGCCGATTCCAGAAGCGGCTCCAGAAGCGAAAGCTCCCCGTTCACCTCAATCCGCAGCGCCGCAAACGTCCGCGTCGCGCTGTCGATATGCCCGCTCCTCGGCCCCAGCGCCCGGTGAACAATATCCGCAAGCCGCCCCGTCGTGACAATCGCGCTCCTCTTCCGCTCCTCGCAGATCAGACGCGCGATCCGCCGCGAAGCCCGCTCGCCGCCGTTCACAAACAGCATATCGGCGAGCTCCTCTTCTTTATAACGCGCGATAACCGCGCCCGCCGTCAGTTCGCCGCCATAGTCAAGCCGCATATCAAGCGGTTCGTCTTTATGCGTACCGGCGAAAGAAAACCCCCGCCCCGACATCTCATAATGGAAGAGACTCACACCCAGATCCAGCAGAATCACATCCGGCGCATCCCCCCGGTAACCCGCGAAAAAATCCCGCGAATGTGAAACAACAATTTTAACCCTTCCCTTATACGGCCTGAGCCGCTGCGCGGCCTTCTCCGCTATCTCCGCGTCCCGGTCAACCCCCACGACACGCAGACCGGGAAACTTCTCCAAAAACGCCGCGCTGTGACCGCCTTCTCCCAGCGTCCCGTCAATCATCAGCGCGTTACCGTCAGGCGGTTCGAGATAGGCCAGCGCCTCTCTAAGCAACACCGGCCGGTGAACGGAGGCATAGTCCATTAGATGACCACGCCCAGCTCTTCCGCCGCTGCGCCAAACTCGTTATACCCATCTTCGCAGTAGGCCGTATAGGTCTCCTTGTCCCATATCTCAAAATAGGTGTCGACACCGGCCACCACGCAGTCTTTCGTAAGCGAGGCGTATTCCCGCAAACTCTGCGGAACGGCAATCCGCCCCGTCTTGTCAATCTCCACTTCCTGCGCCGGCGAGACAATCGTCCGCTGTACCCGGCGCGCCGCCGCACGGAACGGCGAGGTGTTCGCCATGATGTTACGCTTCACCTCGGCCCACTTGGCGGGATGAAAAGCCCAGAGGCATTTGTCCATGCCCTTCGTGATGACCAGCCGGTCAACGGCCAACTCCTCACGGAACTTCGCGGGAAAGTTGAGCCGCCCCTTTTCATCAAGCGTATTGTTGAACTCACCTGTTAACATTCTCTCCCACGATTCCCCACAATTCCCCACCCGTAATCAATATACCTTATCGTGTTTTTTCTGTCAACTTCCCCGCGACAAAAAACAAGGTTTTTTTGAAAATTTTTTCACAAGCACTATACAAATGTTTAGTGTGGTGGATGGAGCGGTGGTATGGAGCCTGAAAAGGTTCGCGTGAACGTCCCCGTAGGGAACGTACGAATAACCCCAGATTGTATGGCGGGCTAACCACAGCGCGGTATGGCGGCGCAGAGGAAGCCGGCGGCGGCTTTCAACCGTTAATATCATCAAACTCTTTACCGTCTCTTAATATTATGGTCTTAACAAGGTAAAGTATTAATATAGGACTATATGCGCCCCTTTCCCCCCCTTGACACACAAAATATGGGCTATAAATGGCTAACTATTGTTTTCTCTCGCAGGCATTGCCTGACGGAAGGTTTCGCCATATATTTTTATGCCTTCAATCAGCGCTTGACGCTGTTTTGGGGTCAACTTCTCCATCGCCTCATACTCGGCATTCTGAATCTGCGGGATGAGGCTGTCGGCAAATTGTTGCCCTGATTTGGTTAGATGAATCGTTTTATTGCGCCGGTCGGCAGACACTTCTTTCAGTTCAACAATACCCTGCTTGTAGAATAACGTAATAACATTGCTTACCGTTTGTTTCGGCAGGAAAGTACGCTCGCAAATTGCTTTTTGCGTACAATTTTCCATTTGGGTAATCAAAGTCAAGATATGCAAGGTTGTATAAGGGATATTAACGCTCCGCGCATAATCCTCGTATACCCTGTTCAGTTCACGCAGCGTATCACGAAGCCGCTTGACCTGTTCCGCCATGATTTTGTCAGTCTCTTTCATTGTTCCTCCTATAATGTTGTCAGATTATGGGACTATATTAAAGGTAAAGGCGCACGGCGAATTTGTCAAGGGTGAAAAATGTCAACAGGCACGAATCACGGGCATGGGAACACTGGGAACCGTAGATACACGCAGATGTCACAGACGCACATGGATTTTTTACAGCGGAATCCGCTTAATCTGTAATGCCATACTTGGCACAATTTGGGTAATCTGTGGATCTTCTTCATCCGTGTTCATCTGCGGTTTTTGTGATAAAATCACGGGGGACAGGCTCATCTCGTTGTGGCGATGAACCAAGAGACCCATGCCGTAACAATGATGAGGATGAGGATGAGGCGGCCACGTGCCGTGAGGTGGGTCGGGCCATCGCTGGGATGGGCTGATTCGGAGATTGGAAACGGGGCTTCGCTCAACTCGATCATTAGTTGGTCGATGTCGGCCATCCAATTTTTTCGTGAGATACGCCATTTCCGTTCCTGTATCAGCGAGAGTAGCCGGAATGACTCTCCGATAAGCGCACCAAAACTGCCTGGAAAACGCAGATCCTGCCGGATTGCCGCCCGCGACAGCATGATGAGCCCTTCAAGTGTCACGGCCCGCCTGAGTCCCATCATCAACGCGCCTTCGGTTATTCGGAAAATCCCCCATGACACGAGAAGGCGCCCGTAAGGAACGAGAAGGTTGAATGTCGTGATGCTCAATATGACGAGAAATGTCAGGAGCGGGTTGTTTTTTTTTCCCGTAAGCCAAGAGAGAAACCAAAACAGGAAAAACTGGATCATCCGGCACATGGTATCGGGGTTGAAAACCAGCGTCGGCATGACGCAAAGCCCGGTGATACAGAGGCTGCGGCTCGAAAAATACCGGTAATAGCCCGCCTCCCGAATGGCGCGAAAACCTTCCCGGCTTTTCCCGAAACCTTTTATTTTAGTCCCGGCGGTCATCGGCGGTCTCCGGCCTCTGAACTTCCGTCCTCCGGCATCGGGAAGCATACCACTGCGACCGCCCGGCGAAAGACGCGCAGAATAACCCCAGCACAAACCCAGTAATCACGCCCGCTGCCAGAAAGGGGACTACGATGTACCAGATACTTTCTCCCAAGATGAAAACTTGAGCCAGCGCAAGCTGGGTTAGATTGGAAATCAATCCCCCCACAACCCCGATCCCGGCAAAACCGAGCAGTTTTGGAGCCACGAGGCGTCGGAGTAAAAACTGAACAAAAGTGGATATGACGGTTCCCGCCAAGGAAAACAGAAAAACGTATGAAAAGAGCGTCCCCGTAATCAGGGCCTGCCCGAAAACTTTAATGCCCACAAGACGCGCGAAAACGGGGAAGGGCAGAATGTCCAGCGCAAGCATAAGGGGAAGGTTGGCAATACCGAGCCGCATGAAGGGCAGCGGTTTCGGGATGAGGTATTCTATAGAAGACAGAAACAAACAAAACGCCCCCAGCAGCGCGGCCGTTTTCTTAACGCCGGTCTCATCAAGCGGGGAGACAAACACTTTTATCATCGGGTATTCCAGTCAGATTCCGGCATCTGTTTACGGTATCGTTTTACGGCTTTTTTCTCAAGTCCGCCTTTCCCCTCGCCTTTATCACAACCTCAATCACGGCATTAATCACAGAAAACCGCCCCAGATGAACACAGATTTTTTGACTGATGATCTATCGGATTTACAGATAGTCTGCCGGTTGACAGAGCGGGTAAAATGAACCGTGAAGGCGAAGATGACGAATAAGGATGGCGGGTACCGATAGGCTGTCGGTTTTACAGGGTATATTGAACCCTAACTCCGCCGAAAATAGGTGGTCTGTCTACGTAATTCCTTATGTAGCAATAAGTTAAGTCAATTTACGCCAATTTTCAGACTCCCTATTTAGGTAGTCTATTTTAAGCCGCATA
>JAIRNN010000233.1 GCA_031257995.1 Spirochaetaceae bacterium
TTCTCCTTAAGAAAACCTAAAGAGGGGGAAGTCTCCCCCTCGCTCCTGCCCGCTCTCCGGTTGATATGTCCGCACCTACGGCGCGTCCATATCTCCCTCTGTTTGGTCATACGCTACCCCCTCTCCAAAGGACATAAGTCCCGGGCTCCGCCCCTAAGACCCCATCCCGCTACCCCTATAGAAGAAACCCGATACGGCCACTTGCGGTTTCACGTACTTTCCCGAATCACCAGTTCTACCGGGAGGCGAATGTCCCGGCAGGAAGGGGTGCCGCCATCAATGAGCAGGAGCAGTTGTTCAACCGCGATGGCGGCTTTTTGGGAAAAATCCTGATGAACCGTCGTGAGGGGCGGAACAGACAGCCGGGAATAGACGGTATCGTCAAAACCGGCCACCCCCACATCTTCAGGGACGGCAACATCGTTTTGGGCGAGAAACCCGATGCCCTCAATCGCGTAGAAATCGGACAAAAAAAACAGGGCCGCCCCCTTTTTCAGCCGTGGAAGGAGCGCCTTGTACTGGGACAGCCGCTTTTCCCGTTCGGTACTGACAAACACGTACTGGCCGCTATCAGAAGGGATACCTCCTTCTTCCAGCGCCTTGCGGTAGCCCAGCCACCGTTCATGCTCAATCCCGAAATCTTTGTTGGCGAAGAGCAGAATATCCTCATACCCTCTGGTTATGAGATGCCGCGTCATCAGGTAACCGCCTTCAAAATCCTCTACCCCCACATTGACAAAGCGGTTGCTCGCCTTCCCGGTAATGTCGATGGATACCACCGGCTTTTCCGTCAAACGCTGGAGCTTGCCGCAGTCCGCAGACCGAAAAGATATGGCGATAATCCCGTCGATGTTCCACGCCGCCACGGTGCGGAAAATGTCGTCTATGCTGGCAGAGACATAGAGCATCAGGTAGTAGTCCTTTTCCTGAAGTAACCGTTCCGCCTCGCCCATAATCTGCCCGTAAAAAGGATCGGCGAAGATAGAATTCTCGTAGGTTTTGACCGCGTTAATCACTAGGCAGATGATCCGCGAGCCGGCGTTTTGCAGATGGCTCAATCCCAGCTTCTTCACATAGCGGAACCGGTCCAGCAACACTTGTATCTCCGCCAGTTTCTCCGGGGACACCTTGCCCATATTGCCGTGAATCACATTGGACACCGTGGCCGTGCTCACCCCCGCGATCCGGGCAATTTCCTTGATAGTCGCCATGAGCCTATTGTACCGCAGATACCCCGCCGTTCATAGGGCTTTGAGGGAGTTTCTATGGAGGAGGGGAAAACGCCGCGCGAATGGAAAATTGATAAGTGAGCCTGTTCCAAAACCACGATTTTTCATCTTTTTTGCTGTTTTTTCGCGTTTGACTAAAGCAATACGGCTGGTAACCGCATATATAGTGTATGAAAAAGAAAAGACAGTTAGACCAGAACGTCTGGTACAAAGTAGGGACAGAGGTCAATATCGGCGAACCCTTGTTCAAGCTGCCGGCGGCCGTAGTGCTGTTCCACCGCGTGCTCCGCGAGATTAGGAAGCGTTATCCCTTTGAGATACGCGGGTTCAGGCTTGAGGGGGCGTGGCTCACGTTCTATATCAAGCCCGATGACGGCCTCAAACTGCCGCTGATAATGCAGTGGATGAAGCAGACGTTTTCGGCGAGGCTCAACGTTGTCACGGGGAGGCAGGGGCACGTTTGGGGGGAACGGTATGAATCAGAGATCGTGTGGAGAGGGCCGCCTGAGGGGATAGAGGAAGTTGACTGGGCGGCGGTGGAAACGCTGGCGGAAACGCCGGTACCGGAGGTCATAACCTACACGTTTTCTTGGGGTAGCCCCCCGGACGAATGGGATGGCAACCGATAACCGTCTTTCGTTCGAAGTTACCCCCAAACCCGCGTCCCCGCCCGGATGACGGCCTCAATCACGGCCCAAAAGGAGGTACAGACCGCCTCAAGCGTTCCGGCCAGAGATGGCCGCAGGAGAAGTCTGCCCACGCCACAACATAGGATTTTGAAATCGGAATTGCTGGGCCTACGGAGTGTCTGGTGACAGAGCGGGAAAGGAAAGCCCCTTCGGGGCTACTCGATGAGCCGCTTTATCACGACACCTTCCGAGGAGACAAGGTAGCCGTTCAGCTTTGTCCAGCGGATTTCACGGCGTTCCGTCCAGTTTCCATTTTGGTCAAAGGTGTACGCATAACTTGAGTTGATCGGCGGTTGCGATGTTTCGTCCCTGCGAATGTCCGTCAGGCGGACTAAGAGGCCGGTTTCGTCCCGCTGAAACGAAAGTGTCGTCCCGTCCCTCGTCCAGTAGCGCGGCCCTTTGTCGTTATAACGCGCCGACACTTCGTACGCGCCGTCTGTGCCCTCATTGGCAGAATCGGTGAAACTGATGAACGTGATGTTTTGCATACTGTCGTAATGAAAGATTCTGGTGTCGCGCAGTACCTCAAGCGGCACACCGGCCTCGTCTGTCCACATCTCGACGCAAGTCTCCGCCCGCCACAGGAACGAGGCGAAATAGTAGGCCGCCCCGGTTTTGATACGCGCCGTTACAGGCCGTCCCTCGTCCGTTGTGAGCACGGCAATCTCAATCGCTTCATCGGGCGAAAGGGCCAGCGTCATTGCCTCAATGACCGGTGCCCCGGCCTTGTCACGACCGTATCGCGTGGCCGCCTGATAGAAAACGCCGTCCCGCAAAAACGGGAACTCCACGAGCCGTCCGTTCGCATCTAACCGCGCCGTGTATACAATCGGAGAAGAGGGCTTGGCGGATTCGGCAGACGCATCGGCGGCAAGAGGTTTGGCGTTTCCCCCGGCGGACGTGCCGTTTTCCGTTCCGTCAATTGCGGGGGTTTGCACCGTGATGGTAACCCGTCGCGCTTTTCCATTTGAAACCGGATCGAAGCTATCGGGCGGAATATCAAGGGGCCAATCAGGTTGCCAGCGCACGACGTTTTTTTCCGCATCCTTCCATAACCGGTGTATGGGAAAGACGGGGGAAACGTCCGCTTGCCCGTCGGCCTCCTCTCCGTCAAGAGATTGTGCGAAGACCGCGCCTGAAAAGAACAAAAACGCCGCGCAAAGAGCGGCGTACCGATACCCCATAACTGCATTATCGGTAAATACCGCTTACTGGTAAATACCGGGTAACTATTCAGGCGGAACCCACCCCCGCCTCAGTCACGAGAAACCATAGATGGCACCATACACGGCAATACGGAAGAGACGGATGTACGCAGATTTTTCACAAGCGCCTGTCCCCCAGACAAAGCGGCGGGGCAAACAACCCCGCCGGAAGCCTTTTACCAGATGACAGTCCCCACATAAGGAACGTCTGCGAAAATGCCGGCTTTAGCGTACGTCTCGTCATCCTCATAAAACGTTAGCTTGCAAGGAGGGGCGATGAGCGCTGACGCGATAGTCGACCCGAAATCAATTACCGTATGTTTCGGAATCCGAATATCCGCCGCAGGGGCGGTTAAGCCGTCAAGAAAATGGATGACAAACCCCTCCGCGCTGGCAAACTTCTCATAACCCGCAGGATCCTCAGACGTAGCCACATAATAATACGGATAATATACAGGGCTATCACCGGCACCGGCGGCATCATGTACCTGTATTGTCAGAGTCGTTTCGTTACTCTGCTTTCGCATGCCGTCCATTTTTGATATCTCAAAATAGTCGATATCATTTTCTACCCCATCGGTAAGAGTGCGGTATACGTTTCCTTCTTCCTTAAAATCAGGCGAGAGTTCAAACTTCAGCGCGGGGCTATCATCGACCTGCTCAATCCTGCTCCACTCCATATAAAAACGCACGGCCGATGCGTCAGTGCTGTAACCGGTACCATGCGGCTTGATAAAGAATTTATCCGCCGTCTGCGGCGAGTTCCCTTCCCGTATGACCGGAATCAGGCGCCGCTCACCCGCTTCATCCTCATACCAAATCTTAAGCCGCAGGGCGGTACGTTCTTCCAAAGGCAACTCGGGCGGCTCCTCCGGATTATTTGCTTCCTCGTCATTCGCCGTGCTCATTTCCGCCAAGACAACCACCGTTGCTATCAATACCGATGCCACCGCAATGGTTGCCACAATCGGCGCCGATATGGTTACCCCGATAGCGGCCCCCACCGTTGCGACAACTGTTGTCGCGCCGGCAAATATCTTGTCCGCATACGTGAGAATCTTCACCCCCACATCCATGATGATCTCCACAGCGTTTACGAGAGCATTACCTGCCGCCTCGACAGCCCCGCCGGTCTGGAACCAGTTCCCGTTCACAGAACCCTGGCTTTCCGCTTCCGCTTTGAGCGAATCATGGTAGAGCACGAGCGCCGTCCAGACACCCACCGCCGTAACATAGCGCCGTGTCCGTTCGTTCTGCCCGGCCGTTAGCGACGGGTCATCCTGATACGCGGACAGCACGTTTTTATTCAGCGTGTGCCCTTCAAAGGTGTGCTCTTCCGTCCCGCTCCGCAAGGTGAGGGAAACATCTCCTCATCGTAATCATATTCCGAAAACGTTCCGTAAACACGATCCTCCGCATCCTCCTCGTTATTTATAATGAATAGGGAAGGAAACGCTTTTCCCGCGTCGAAGTACACGGACACCGCCGTGCCGCTCTCGCCGTCCAGAAAACGCGCCACGCCCTTGCCATCGTCCAAGTCCTCGGATGTTATGACGAAATCTTTGGGGGCATCCTCGCCCTCAAGCAGATACGCCGTCTTTCCCGTATCCTCCTCGCTTGGTTGATAGTCGTCCCCAATATAGAAGGCAAGGGAATGTACGGCAGACGAGGATAGCACAGACGGCCCCGGCGTGACCGGAACAGGTTCCCGCGCGGACGGCGCGGGTTCGGGGCTTTGCGGCAACCAGCACGTTGTCATCGTAAACGAAACAAGTACCAAAAACGCCAACAAACGAATCTTGAAAGAAACTTCATACTTTTTCATAATACTACTCTTTTTCTCGTACTTTGAAAAATACCCGCTATTATCATACACCGGTGTTCTGGTTTTGTCAAGCAAAAATCGCGTAAAGGGTGCAACGTCTTTTTCGGGGCGCTTAGGCGGCGAGGATGAAGTCGCGGACCGAGGGACCCCGGAGACCGCTCTCCTCTTTGGATTTAAGCGTCAGCATATAGCGGAACCATAGGTTCCGGTGGCATTCGTTTCGTTCCACATCATCCCAGCCTGCCTGCATCGCTTTTGCACGGCCGCCTTATTCGCGCTCTCTGCCGGCCCTGAACCAATGCGGCGCCCCAACCGTTTGTATCCCGCATAATCCGCCTTGTTCCGGTTGCGCTGAATATACGCGCGGGGATTGACCGTTCCCGGCGGGAGTTTGCGGCCTTTATACGGTTCCTGCCGGTTCGGCGCTTCCCCGGTCTTGCCCTCCCGCGTAAGCCCTGCCAGCTCCTCCGCCCACGGCGCGCCGCTTCTCATCCCCCTGAAAAAGATACTTCCCAAAACGATACGGGTTCTCCGCCAGACGGTAAAAGTCCAGTGTCTGAACGGCATCCGGGAACCGTTCTTCCCCATGTTCCGTGTCCCCGCCGCTGACAATTACCGCCTGTTCATACTTCCCCTACCCGTTGCGCGCCGCGCGCTCAAACTCATACTGCTTTAACTCCTCCGCCGGGCCGGTATACGGCGCCTGTTCCTTTTTCTGTATGTCATGGGTTATCCCGTCCTTCCGTGTCCGTAAACCGCCGCCGCCGGACACTGTCCCCAGCTTGTTTCCCTTCCGCGCTGACCACGCCCCGCCCTTGTGCCGGGCGTTTGCCGCGGAACCGTCCGCCATGATGCGGAGCATCCCGC
>JAIRNN010000101.1 GCA_031257995.1 Spirochaetaceae bacterium
GCAGAACGGGCGAACTCACCTTTAAAGGACAACCTGCTTCCAAAAGCGGTATATGTGAAAGGGTATAAGAAAGTTTCCTTTGTGCTCATGTCGGCAGTTGTCTGTCCGGCTGCCCTGAAGTTCCTTCAATACTTCGTTTGTTGAGTTTTGAAAGAGACTCTATATAGTTGTTCTACTATAACTATTCAGCCGTCTTTGTTACCGGGGGCGTTGCGGGAGCTACCGGGGCCTGTTGCATTTATCCGGAGTGAAGCATTTTTGGAGCCCACACCGTGCCGCTGGAATGGTTAAACGCGCTTAATGTTTCGTGCGCGGCAATGGGTGCCCCGCAGAGGGGGTAGCGGAGGGCGCAGGAGCATAGCGGGAGACTTCCCCCACCTGATTGGCAAGCAACGTTTTTCGCCCACTACCGATATAATGGAGTATGGGCAAACGGCGCATAAGGGGCAAGCCATAAAGCGGGGTTTGTGATACTATTGCGGCCATGAGTACTTTGACTGTCGGCGATGATCGTGATGTGGCGAACACGGCCTGCAACACCGAGGAAATGACGATGCCATGACCTTGGTGGTTCATCCTTTTCCGCCCGTTTACAACGCCGTCTCCCGTGTGCTGATTCTGGGAACGATGCCTTCTCCCGTTTCCCGTGCCGAGGCGTTTTACTACGCGCATCCTCGCAACCGGTTTTGGCCGGTAATCGCCGCTGTCTTCGATGAGCCGCCACCCCTGTCGAAGGAAGACCGGATCCGCTTCGCGCTTGAACGGCGCATCGCAATCTGGGATGTGCTCGCCTCGTGCGTCATCGGCGGCGCGGCCGACCACACGATAAAAAGCCCGGAGCCCAACGACTTTGTTCCCCTCCTCCACGCCACGAAAATTACCCATGTTTTTACCACCGGCAGTAAAGCTTTTGCGCTTTACACCCGGCTCTGTCTCCCCCGCATGGGCCTTGCCGCGACCCCTCTTCCGTCAACCAGCCCCGCAAACCAGCGGATGTCGTTTGCCGATCTGGTCGCAGCCTACCGGGCGATAAAAGCGGCAACAGAAACCATTCCGTAATAAAGGTGAGGGCTTGACACATCGTCTCTTTGTTACGGTATAATTATGGAAGGTTTTTCTGTGATTGAGCCGTCCGGGGATACATTTAACATCACTGAGTCGAAAGGCAAATACCGCCCCCGTGAATGGCAATAAAAGATACGGGAAGGATAAATTGCGTACAAAACGTGTAAAACTTTTAGCGGCAATTTGCCTGGTTGCCGTCGGTGCGGCGGTTCACGCCATTGATTGGCCGGTGACGGGTGTAGTTCCCACAAGCAATTTCGCGCAGAACGATGGGGGCGCACCGCTTTTGGGCGTGACTTTCGCGTATGAGGGGCCGCTTTACGCGGCGGAACAAGGGGAGGTCATCTTTCAGCGGAATGTGGCGGAACGGGTTTCCGGTTTGCCATCGCCCCTCGGTTCATGGGTCGCGGTGGACTTGGACAATGGGCTGGTGAGCATTTACGCGCGTTACGGTGAAAGCGAGGCGGCTATTTCTTCCCATATCGAAAAACAGCAGATCATCGCCCAAGCCGGAAAATCGGGCGCGAATGAACACGAAACAGGCGGGTTTTATTTTTCCTTTTTTGACCGGAAAGAACACCGGTGGATAAATCCCGCCGTGATCATCAACCCGATGCCCGATACGAGGCCGCCTCAGATCGGCACGGTGCGGTTAAAAAGCACTGAGAGTGGGTTGATCAACTTGGCGCAAACGCGAACCATCAAACAGGGCCGTTACGCGATTTTTGCCGAGGCGGACGATACAATCGACGGGGGAATGCGGCCCCTTGCGCCCAACAGTCTCGCCGCCTTTGTCAACGGCGCGGAAGCAGGAACGCTGCTCTTTGAAAGTTTTTCCGCACGTGACGGGCTTCTTATGATCTATCGGAACGAGCTGGTGTCGGCTAACCGGATATACGCGGAACCCAACGCCTACGAAACGGGCGAGTTCTGGTTCTCGCGGGGCATTGCGACACTGGAACTCATCATCGGCGACCGGGCGGGTAACGCTCGAACCGCCTCGTACCGGATTATCGTTGAATAAGCCGCATAGCCCGCATAAGCATGCTGTCAAAACATGGTCAACACCGGTACCGGATGCGCTATCCGATGGCGGGTGCGGCGCGGAAGGCCGCGTTGCGGAAAACGCCGTGCCAATTCCCTGTGCGCTCTGCGGCGGCAGTGTGTTTCGCTCGGCTTTGCGTTGTGAAGGCTTTACCTATGTTCGGTGCCGAGATTGCGGCCTCGTCCAGATAAACCCCCAGCCGGAGACGAGCGAGGTACAGGAACGCTACGGCAGTACCTACGGCGACGATTATCTTGCGTATGAAACCGCGAACGAAGCCGCCTTTCTCGCGCTGCAACTCAAGACGCTCGAAGACGCAAGGATTGGTTGCATCGAAGAAACGTTTTTTCCTTTCGGCAGAAGGCGGTTTCTGGATGTCGGCTGCGCGACAGGAGCGTTATTGGAAAAGATGCGGGGACGCGGCTGGAAAGTAAGCGGCGTTGAAATTTCCACACAGATGGCCGAGTATGGCAGAAGAATCCGGGGGCTTACAATCTCGACCCTCCCGCTCGAAGACAACAGCTTTGCGAAAAACAGCTTCGACGTGATCCACGCTTCCCACCTCATCGAACACCTGAACAATCCGGCGACCTTTGTCCGCGAAGCGCACCGCATCCTCAGCGGCGATGGCCTTTTCCTCGTTATTACGCCCAACCTCGCCGGCATGCAGGCCAAACTTTTCAGAGGCCGCTGGCGATCCGCCATCTACGACCACCTCTACCTCTTCTCGGTGAAGACGCTCAAGTCTCTCCTCAGGCGGGAAGGTTTTGCCGTCGAACAAGTCGTTACTTGGGGCGGCCTTGCGCAAGGTCTCGCACCCCTGCCGGTCAAAGGAATCGCCGACTGCTTGGCAAAGAAAACTGGGCTGGGCGATGTGATGATGATGAAGGCGAGGAATATGTGAGAGAATTTGCACAAATCCATAAAATCTACCTCTATCCGTTCCGTTTATACTTTTCCATTGTCTATTGAACTTGTTTAAACCAAGCGTTTTATCCGCAACGCCATCCTTATTCGCCATTCGCCCCGGCGGTTCATTTTTTAACAGGCAGCATCGCTCAATCGGGGGTTGAAACAGTCTCTGGTAACTGTTCGCCGTTAAACAATCCCTCTCCCGTGCGGAAAATCCGGTTTGCCGCCCAGTCCGACAGCAGCCACACATAGGGGGAACCCGACAGGGCAACCGTTTTCTTGCCGGAAAAGTCCGGGCCGCGATAGAGAGTGCGGGTCGAGCCGTCTCCGAGTTCCAGTATCACGCGGGAGACGGCATCGGGATCGGTGAAGCCCTCGCCTCCGGGGGAAAGTCCGGCGGCAAAGTCCTCGCCAACCGCATCGACAATGCCCCGAATATATGAGTCGATGTCGGCGGTTATGGGCGCGCCGCTCACTCCGGCGGGGGCAGCTTCCGCTTTCCAATCTTTGCCGTCACGCGCGAGGGTGTAGTAAGGCTGGACGTTACCCTCCTCGTCAGGCGGGGGAAAGACGGTGAAACGCTGTACCGATTCCGCGCCGAGTTTCACGCCGTTCTCGTCGGGAAAGAGCCGTAAATCCTCCCACGATGGGCGCGAACCATTGACAAATGGGGAAAACCGGTCTTCGCCGCCGCGTACCGTGTCGTCCCCCCGTTTTCGCAGGTGGATGCTGCTCCCCGAAGCGTCCTCCACGCCGACCAAAAGCGTAAGCAACGGGTTGCCGCCGGACAACACGGTGATGCGGGATGTTTGGTCATCGGTGAGTCCCAGTTTTTCCTGAACCTCACGGGACGACCCCCGCGCCGAATACGCGCCGGACTTGGTAAGCGCGGCAAAAAGTTCGTCAACCCGGCTCTGTTTGGCCGGGAACCGCCGGTCCTCGTAGACGACAAACCATGCGCCGCCGTCTCTTTCGAGATCCACGGTGTCCGATCCCCGGACTTCGATACGGTCTGCGGCATCGACGCTTTGCGGATCGAGCCAGCGGTAAGCCGCCTGCCGTTTGCCGGAACGTTCAGGATCGAAGACAAAGGTCAGCGCATAGACAATGGCCAGCGCGCCCGCGATACCGCTTAGGACTATAACTTTCTTCTTAAACATGGTGAATTGTTCCTCCTTATCCTTCCGCCTGTTCGGAAACGCGCCCGGCGATTTTCTTTCGTCTTCCCGCGACAACAAAGCCGAGTACCACCACGGCAAGCGGCATAACAACCACGCCCAAAACGTGGGAGAATCCCATCGCGGCGGCGCGTTTTTCTTCATCGATAATACGGTCAAGACGGCCCCCGCCCGAAGCGCGGCTACGGATGCCGATAATGTCGTCATCGTTTGAAAGCCAGTCGGCGGCGGCAACGAGAAAATCAAGGTTGCGCTGACTGCGCGTCTGCTCCAAGAGGCGGCTTTGTCCCATCTCCGCGTCGCCCACCACGATGATGCGGGCCTCCTTCGCCGTTTCAGGCATATCAGGAAGGGAATTCTCGATTTGAGCGGCATCTTGCGCTTCAATCCCATCGACAGGGGGCTTCGTTTGAAAATAACGCGGGAAAGTTCCCGTCAGCGCGGCGGCAAGCGTTTTCGCGCCCGCCGTGGTTTCCCGTTCCGCGACCCACGCCCAGCTCTGTCCGGGCTGGATGTTAAAGTTTTCCGTTTGTAACCATGCGTCCTCTGTCGTAGTGAACAACACCTCCGCCTCAACGCCGGAAGGCGCGTCAAGCGTCAGCGGAGACGGCCAGTAGAGGTCGAGGCCGCCAAAGGTCGAGGTAATCGGCTGGAGGCGGTTCCCATATTCCCCCAGCGCCGACACCCAGAACGGATACCGGATCAGTTGAATACGGCCCGGCGCGCCCGGCGTTTCGGCCTGAACGATGTTGCTGCTCGTGTCGAGGGCGAATTGTGTCTCGACCGCCGCGCCGTAGGTTTTCAGCATCGCAAGGAGCCCGCCCTCTGCCGGACGAATGGACAACTGTTCGTCCGCGACAAGCGCGTCCGTTGCGAACAGCGCCTTCCCGCCCAGTTGGATATAACGGTCGATACGGTAGAGCGCGTTTTCGGTCAGGTCATCGCCGCCGCCAAACACAAAGAGCGCGGGAAGCGTGTCGGGTACCTCGTAATCGGGGTAGACCACCGACACCCGGTATCCGGCGCTTTGCAACGCGCTTGACACATAGCCGTAGTCGTTGTCGAAAATCTTTCCGTTGTCGCCGACTACGATTCCGACATGACGCTCGGACTCGTTCACCAGAGAACGGATCCGCGACGTGAGATCGTATTCAATCGTCTCGCTGCCGGATACCCAAGGGATCACGCTGCTCTTGTCCAGATACTCGATCAATATCCCCGAATAGACTACGGCAACGGTCGCCTGGTTGCGCTCGACGACCTGCATTTGCCGGCCTGCGACACCCAGTTCTTCCACGGAATACTGCATTCCGCTCTTCACCGGATCTTTCACGGCAACACGGATCTTTCCCCGGCTTCGCGCCGCGTATTCACGGAGAATGTCCTCGACTTCACCGGGAACCGAATAGGCGTTTTTCAACTCGTCCGACAGAAAATAGGTGAGGCGCAGTTCGCCCGGAATCTCGCGGGAAAGTTCGCGGGAAGCGGGCGAAATCGTGTAGACCTTGTTCCGCGTGAGGTCGAGCCGGAACCAGAGCCGGGAGCTCACGAGCAGCGTAAGAGCCAGCACGATCAGCGAAAGCGCGGTAATGATCATCGTTTGTTTCTTGTTCATCGTTTACCTCCACTTCCTGAACACGAGTACCCGCGTCGTAACATACAAGAAAAGCGCGGCGCTGACGATGAAGAACAACAGGTCGCGGCTGTCCAGAAGTCCTTTGGCAAAACTCTCGAAATGATAATTGAGCGATATATAAAGGAAGAACGCGGAGAGCCATGCGGGAAGGGCCTGGGTCATAGAAATCTGGTTGATGAGCATGACGGCCAAAAGCGCCGACGCGCTGCCGAGAAAGGCCGCCGCTTGGTTCTTTGACAGGGCGGAGAGGAGGAGGCCGAGCGCAGTAGCCGACGCGCCGAAAAGCAACGCGCCCAAATACTCGCAGACGATCACGCCGCCGTCAAAATGGCCAAGCGGGAGAATGCTCAACGGCACGGGAAGGCTCAAGGCCAGAAGCGCGGCAAGCAGTCCCAACGAGGCGAAAAACTTCCCCAGCACGAGGTCCCATTCCGAGAACGGCATCGTCAAAAGAAGCTCGATGCTTCCCGTCTTGCGCTCCTCCGCCCAAGACTTCATCGTGAAACCGGGAATCACCAGGATAAACGCGAGCGGAAACGCGATGAAGTAGGGCCGGAGTGTCGCCTGATCGCGGATAAAAAACGTCTGGAGATAGTAAAGCCAGACCGCCGTAAACAACAGAAAGAATAACCCGATAAAGTACGTTGCCGGCGCAATCAAGGCCGTATAGATCTCTTTTCGGGCAAGGGCCAACAACGGCTCCAAGATGTTGCGCGATACGCCTTGCGGTTCGTCCCTGTTCCGGGCGCCTCCTATTGCTTGGATGTTTTGTATATCGGTCGTCTCACTCATTGCCGCCTCCCGCTTTTTCTTTACGATTCGTTTTGCCCGTTGTTTTGTTCGCCGTTTCGTCAGCCGTTTCGCGGGTCAACTGCACAAAGATGTCTTCCAGCGTCAAACGCTGCCGGGACATCGAGAGCACCTTGTAACGCCGGGCGACGGCCCAATCAAAAAGCGCCTCGGCAAACGAGTCTTCATCCGCCGTGTCCGTCCCCGTGTTCCGGGCGAGAAGCGAGACCTCAAATACCTTCGCCCCCGCCGCCCCGGACACCGCCGCAACCGTCCGGCTCTCGACCGGGCGGGCCGCCGCGAACCCGGCAAGCGCCGCCTCAATTGCCCCCGTTTCGACCGCCGCTTCCCCATCGTCCCCCGCCTTGATCCGCAGATGCCATGACACCCCGCCCTTCATCGAGACCGCGATCTCTTCGGGCGTTCCCTGCGCGGCAATCTTCCCCTCGTTGAGAATGAGCACTTGGTTACAGACCGCCTCGACCTCCTGCAAGATATGCGTGGACAGAATAACCGTCTTCCGCTTGCCCAGTTCTTTGATGAGCGTGCGAATCTCGATGATCTGGTTGGGGTCAAGCCCCGTTGTCGGTTCGTCCAGTATCAGAATCGGCGGATCGTGCACAATCGCCCCCGCCAGCCCCGCGCGCTGCCTGAACCCCTTGGAGAGCGTCTCGATCCGCCGCCCCCGCATAGACTTAAGCCCGCACGCCTCGACCGCCCCCGCAATCCGCGCCGCCCGCTCGCCTTTGGCAATGTGCCGCGCGTCCGCAACGAAGCCCAGATACTCGTCAACCGTAAGCTCCCCATAAAGCGGCACCCCCTCCGGCAGATACCCGATCCGCGCCTTCACCGCCGTACTCTCCTCCTGCACAGAGAGCCCGTCAACAAACGCCGCGCCCTCCGTCGGATAGTGGTAGCCGGTCAGAATCTTCATAATCGTCGTCTTCCCCGCGCCGTTCGGCCCCAGAAACCCCAGCACCTGCTCCCTTCCCACCGAGAAAGACACCCCCTTCACCGCCTCGACATCGCCGTAGCGCTTCCTGAGATCCTTAACTTCTATCATGAAATACTCCCGTCAGTTTGTCTTGTCATTCCGCAAGCAGTTCTTATTATAGGAAACAAGCCGGAAAGAGTAAAGTTACCAGCCCCACTAAGTGGGTTTCCTTGGGCCCCTGTGGGGCTCTCCTTGGTTGCGGCGTGATAAGAACGGGCAGCGGATTCCCCCTACGGGGGAGTGAACGCGCTTTTCTTGGGCCCACTAAGTGGGTTTCCTTGGGGGCGGCTTATTGAGTAACTCATGTTACGCAAAGGTGCCAATATCCTCCTGTTAAATACAGAAAGCAATTCCATTGCTTTCTTCAGCGACACTATGTGAATCTACGATTTTACCGAAAAATGATTAAATCTGTGATTTAATTTTTATTGAGATTTAAAAAACCGCCGCCTTTGGCGGTGGTCATGTAATGACGGCTATGCCGAAAGAAAAGCATGAGAGATAGTCTGAGGATAGTAGGACGTATATTCATGTAAAAGAACGAAGTGGAAAGCTGTCAAAACATAAGGATTGGAATGATCGGAGACCAGTCATATCCAAAAAGATTTTTGACCCCCTTTAGGGCCTCCCCATTCAAGCCCCCATTTGTGTGTGTGGGGTGGGTGTGGGGGCTAGGGTTGCCTGTGGGTACTCAATCA
>JAIRNN010000170.1 GCA_031257995.1 Spirochaetaceae bacterium
CTAATCGCTGCTTTTCGTCCTTTGATAAATGTACCTGGCAGATCTTTCCTCTCATGCCGATTACCCCTCCCGTGGGAAGGTTTTATATCAGTTCCCTTAGTATAATCAACCTGCTAGTAATATGGCGGACATTCCCCAATACAACATCAGGAGCGCTACCGCAACCATATCTTTCAACAAGTTTGCCAAAGTGGATGGGGAATAAACCCTATCGAACCTGCCGCGCCGCCCGGCGCGGCATTTTGCATTGGGGGGCCCGCCGGGATTGGAAGCGGGCCCTGAGTCACGGCTTTAATCACATTGAGCTCCGTAATAAAAGCCCCGATGGGAAAACCTGCCTAGGCTGGACGCAAACCCGCGTCTAGGCTGGACTGCTTGCCCCTTCCGGGCTGGAATGCGTTACGCACATAGCCTATGTGAGTTCGCGCACATAGCATATATGCCTCTTCCCACATAGCCTATGTGCCTTTACGCACATAGGCTATGTGAGTCCGCACATCTAGGCCGGACGCGCACCCGCGTTTAGGCGGGGGAGGCGGCGGTGCGAGGATAAAGGCGGGGGTGTTCTGTCCCCCGTAGGGGGAATCGCCGCTATCTCCTATCACGCCGGGCTCTATGAAGCCCGCTAGCGGGATGGAGGGGCGGGGTGTCTGCGACACCTTGGAGGCGGCCCCCCGCAGAGGGGGTAAGCGGAAGACCCTAAGCCCGCTTGCGGGCGGCGGGCTGGAGCGGAGGGGTCGGCAATTTGCCGCGACTTCCCCCTTTTTAGAGCAGAAGCGCTTTATCTATCATTCCCCAGAATGGGGAACGCGCCGCCCCTTTCCATCACAACGCTCCCAAGAAAAGCCCCCACGGGGCTCACTCCCACTCGATCGTGGCGGGGGGCTTGGAGGAGATGTCGTAGGTAACGCGGCCTATATCGCGGACGGTGTTGGTGATGAGGGCGGCGATTTCGAGGAGGTCTTTCGGGGGGAAGGGGAATACGTCGGCGGTCATGCCGTCGGCACTGGTCACGGCGCGGAGGGCCAGCACGTAGCCGTAACGCCGCTCGTCTCCGGCAACCCCGACCGAGCGCACGGGGAGCAGCACCGCGAAGGCTTGCCAGATCTGGTCATAGAGGCCGTGTTTGCGCAATTCTCCGATGTAGAGCGCGTCGGCCTCGCGGAGGATGGCGCATTTTTCTTTGGTCACTGCGCCGAGGATGCGGACGGCGAGGCCGGGGCCGGGGAAAGGGTGGCGGCCTATGATCGTTTCGTCCAGCGACACGAGGCGGCCCAGCGCGCGGGCTTCGTCTTTGTAGAGCTTTTCAAGCGGCTCGATGATGCGGCCTTCCCGGCGGAGGGCGGCGACCAGGGGGCTTGCCACGTTGTGATGGCTCTTGATGACGCGGGCCTTCTCCCCTACGCCTTTGCCGCTTTCGATGAGGTCGGTGTAGAGGGTGCCCTGTGCGAGGAGATAGTCCAGCGGCAGGTTGAGGCGGGCGACTTCGCGCTCCTGTATCGTGATGAAGAGGTCGCCGATGATTTTGCGCTTTTCTTCGGGCTGTTCTTTTCCGGCGAGCGCGGCGAGAAATGCGTCTTCGGCCCGGATGATGTGGAGGTGTTTCGCGCCGAGTTTCTCTAAGGCGGCCTCGACTTCCTCCGTCTCGTTTTTCCGCATGAGGCCGGTGTCAACGTACATGAGGTGCACGGCATCGGCGGGAAGGCTCTTCAAGAGCAGCGCGGCGGTAACGCTGGAATCCACGCCGCCCGATATGAGGAGCAACACGGTCCTGTTTCCGGCCTTCAGACGTACCTGTTCGCGCAGTTCGCCCAGATAATTCTCCATTGACCAGCCGCCCTTTGCCCCGCATACCCCGAACACAAACGCGCCCAGCAACTCGGCGCCGTACTCGCAATGGGTCGCTTCCGGGTGAAACTGGAAGCCGAACCAGGGCTTTTCGCGGTGGTAGACGATGGCCGGATACCCGGTTTCGCTCGTGCCGCACTGGACAAAGCCCGGCGCCAGTGTGGTAAGGGTATCGCCGTGGGACATCCACACGGTAAAGGCCCTGTCGGGATTGACCTCGGTCGGCTGAAAAAGGGAGGGCTGGAAAAGGGACTGCGGGAGACGGGCGAAAAAGGCGGCAACGGCGGGCGACATTTCACGGTGAAGCAGGGTTTCCCCGATAAGCGTTACCGAAACAGGGCCGTATTCACGTTTGGGAAGAGGCGCGACAACGCCGCCCAGATCGGCCGTCATACGCTGGAGGCCGTAGCAGATGCCCAGCAGGGGAAGGCCGCGTGTGTAGACGGACTGGTCAACACTCGCGCCGTTCGCGTAGACCGATTCGGGGGACCCGCTTAAGATAAGCCCCTTCACATCGTTCAAATCAACGGCAGCCAAATCGCTGTCGCCGGGAATGATCTCGCTGTAAACGCCGAGTTCGCGGATACGGCGGCCTATTAACGCGGTTGTCTGGCTGCCGAAATCGAAAATTAAGATTTTTTCCATTGTTTCCCCGCACGAAGGTCTGCCGGACGGTTCGCCGTATGCAAGTCAATAAGATAGGACAGCATCTTCTTTTGCTCCTGCCGCGCCACAACAAGATCGACGAACCCCTTGTCCCGCACCATCTCGGCCCGGCGAAACCCCTCCGGCAGTTTCTCGCGGATCGTCCCCTCGATGACCCGTTCCCCGGCAAACCCGATCAGCGCCCCCGGCTCGGCGATGATGATGTCACCCAGCATGGCAAAAGACGCGGTAACGCCCCCCATCGTCGGGTCGCACAGCACCACAAAATAAGGAATCCCCGCTTGGTCAAGCTCTGCCGCCATCGACGAGGTTTTGGCCATCTGCATAAGGCTGAAAATGCCCTCCTGCATCCGAGCCCCGCCCGAAGTTACATAAATCACCAACGGCATCCGCTCGTCGAGACTCCGCCACATCGCCCGGCAGATCTTCTCGCCGACCACCGACCCCATCGACCCGCCCATAAACCCAAACGACATCAGCGCCAGCACCGCCGGCTTCCCCTCAATCGCGCACACCCCGGTAACCACGGCATCCTTCATATTGGTCTTGGCCTCCGCCGCCGAAAGTTTTTCCTCGTAAGTCTGAAACGCGATTGGGTTCCGCGACTGCACATCCTCGCCAAACTCCACAAACGTCCCCTCGTCGGCCAAATAGACAATCCGCTCCGCCGGCTCCATCCGGTAATGATGCCCGCACGAAGGGCACGTCATCAACGCCGCCCTCACCGCCCCCTCATCATGCTCCGCGCCGCAAGCCGGGCACTTGTTATGCTCACTCATTGCCCCCGATTATACCGAAAACCCCGCGCAGTGAACAGACTCCGCGTTGCCTCATAAAAAATGTTACCGAAAAGGGCCTGTGCCTCAAATAGAAACGTCAACTTGTTGGCGCTGTTACCCAAATTAAAATAAGGGGGAACGAAGGAGGGCATCCGAATGGGGTTAAACATGAAAGAAAAACAGGCGGTAACAAGGGAATACAGGCCTCGTTACCGGAAGGCATCGAAAAAGGAAAAGCAGGCTCTGCCTGACGAATTCACGCGGCAGACCGGATACCGCCGGAAATCAGCGGTCAGGCAATTGAGCCTGAAGCCGGTCCGGGAAGTTCTTGTCAACGCGGGCGGGGAGATGGTAAAGCTCAAACCGGAAAAGAAGAGGCCGGCAAACCGCAGGGGGAAGCGGGTTTA
>JAIRNN010000176.1 GCA_031257995.1 Spirochaetaceae bacterium
TTCCTCCGTTAAGGTAACTTTGGGTTTCTCCCGTCATAGTTCTCCCCTCCGTTTCGGTCACTATAACCGGCAGCCTGTCATATTTTATTCACAGGCAGAATACTGACTGCCTGCTACTATGACTACCGCAAAGTAAAGCGTACCGGTCGGCGGTAACGGATTCCGACATTCTCGCCGTTCGCTTGGGCGGGACGTGTCGCCTTCATCCCTTGAAACGCCTTGATCGCAGCCTCGGCGAAGCCCCGGCCCTCCGGGGTTTCTTTCAGCACAGTGATGTTCCGCACATAGCCTTCCCGATCGACAAACAGTTCCAGTATCACGTTGCCCTCGATCTCGGAACGCTGGGCAATCGGCGGATAGACACTGCGGTTTTGCACTTCCCTCTGGTCAAACACGGGCAGTGTGGAAACTTGGTGCTGAGGCAGATAACCCAGTTCGGTATTGGCAGTATTTCCGGTGTTATTTCCCGTTTCGACCGATACGCTTACCGCGACCGTCGGCTCCAATTCCTCAACCCCGATGATTTCTTCCGCGATGGTCTCGACCGTGTTTTGCACCGGCCGCGTCACCGTAGGAGGCAGCGGAGGGGGCGGCGTATATTCTTGGATGTCCGTAAGTTTCATCACTGCGACCGGCGGATCGGGAATGATCTTCGTCACATCAATGTCGAATATGAGAAAGAAGAGAAGGAGAACGTGCACGGCGGCAACCACCGCAACACTTATGACGCGGGAAAGACGTTCCCCATTAAGCGGCAGATGAAACGGCGAAGGGGCGGCACTCATCTCAAATATGCTCCCTTGCCGAGAACCAAGCGGGGCGTTCCCCCTTCGGGGGAATTGAAAATGGATAATTGATAATGGAGAATGATTAAAGCATGGAAGTTGCGCGTTTCCTTCCTATAATTTTCCATTCTCCACTTTCCATTTTCCATTCCCCGGAGGGGGAAAACTTCCCCCTCATAATAATTCCCTGTTGTCAAACGCATATTTTAATCCTTCACCACCAGCGAAACCACCCGGTACTGCAACAGTTGCAATGTCGCCAGTACCGCGTTCACCTTTTCAAAGGGCACGTTCCGGTCGGCGATGATGTGCACCCGCGTGTCGGGGGCGTTCAGATACAGATCGGCAACCGCGTCCTCGATGGTTTCGATATCACAGGGCGTGCCGTCAAGATAGGTCGCGCCGTTCTGGTCGATCCATAACTCCATGTTCTTTTCGGCGGACGTTTTCTTCACGTTTTCCGACCGCGCCTCCGGGTACTCGATCTTGACCTCCTTCCGGTAGTTGATCAGCGCGACCAGCATAATGAAGACGAGGAGCAGAAACGAGACGTCGCTCATCGCGTTCATCGGAATGGCAAAATTACTTTTTTTCTTCGCAAACTTCACGGCTTATTCTCCTGTGTTCTTCATCGGATTTCTTACCGAAAAGGAAAACGAATCGACGTTGAGCTTCTGCGCCATTTCCACGAAGGACACCACGTTCTGCCAAGCCGTTTCAGGGTCAACCGCCAGCACCAGCGCGAGATTCGGGCGCAGGGCGATCGCGGCCTTGATCTCACGTTCCGCTTCCTCACGGCTAACCGTCTCGTCCTGCAACGTAACACGGCCATCCCTGTCCAGCTCGGCGCGAAGGAGGTTGTCTTTCAGTACCAGCCGCGTGGAATCCTTTGCCGGAAGGTTCAGCAGAAAGCCCTTGTTGATGTTGAATCCGGCGATCACGATAAAATAGATGATGAGCAGGAACGCGATGTCGCTTGAGGCACTGGATTCGGAGAACGCCCGTTTTGCTTTGCGCGGAATCTTCATATTATAGCGGGTCCGAGCCGCCCTTCAGCGCGATAATCACGTCGGTGAGCGCCTTTTCCAGCTTCAACGAAAAATTGTCGACGATGTGGGACAAAAGCGAGTGCGACACCATCGCGACGATGGCAATGATGAGGCCGAAGACGGTCGTAATCAGTGCCTCGTAGATGCCGTTCGCCACGATCTGCGCGTTCACCTCGGTTGCCTCCGCGATGGACTTGAACGCCCCAATCATGCCGGAAACCGTCCCCAGAAACCCGGTGAGCGGCGCGAGAGAGCCAATCGCCGTGAGATAGTTAAACCCCGCCTCAAACTGACTGATCAACGCCCCTGCCTCGTTCTCAAGGATCTTTTCCAAGTTTCTCTCGGAAAGGTCTTTTTTGTTGATCGCTTTCAGCACGATCGCCGCGAAAGGGGCCCGCTTCTTTATCATCCGCAACGCCTCGACCGCCTCGGAGAACGCCCCCCTCTCGCAACAGTCCACGATTTTTGCGCTTACCCAGTCGATTTTCAAGTCGCGCGACAACAGATAGACAAACCGTTCCAGCGCGATCGCACACGCGGCTATCGAGAAAAACAACAGCGGCCACATAAACACGCCGCCCATCCGAAACAACTCAAACAACGAAAACGCCACAATTACCTCTGCCCAAATCATAAAGAAAAAACGAGAAATAATACATATGGGAAGAATTCATCACAGGCTTTATCACAAGGAACCACAGATGTTGCCATATATGGCGACGCAAATGAGACAGATGGCGGGCTAAAGTTCGACACAGATGAAGAAGGTACACAGATTACACGGATGAATGTAGTGGTGTTTAGGCGGGGGAAGTCTCCCCCTCGCTCCTGCCCGCTCTCCGGTCGATATGTCCGCACCTACGGCGCGTCCACACCTCCCTCCGTTTGGTCATCCGCTACCCCCTCTGCGGGGGACACCCCCGCAACGCCCCCGGCCTTCATCACGGACTTTCATCCCGGCTAACCGCAGATGAACACGGATACACGCGAATTTTTTCACCTTTTTCGCACTTTTTTCGTGTCAGACTAAAGCAAAACGGCAACCCAATCGCATATTATAGTACATGAAACAGAAACGAAAACTTGCTCGAAATGTCTGGTATGAGGTGCGGACGGCGATTAATGTCGGCGAGCCGCTCTTCCGGTTGCCGTGGGCTGTAGTGCTGCTCTATCGCGTACTCCTCGAGACGAAAGGGCTTTATCCCTTTGAGATACGCGGCCTTGAGCTCGATGAAGCGTGGCTCACGTTCTACATCAAGCCTGCCGACGGCTTCCAACTCCCGAAGATAATGCAGTGGCTGAAACAAACGTTCTCGGCCCGGTTCAATGTCATCACGGGAAGGACGGGACACCTTTGGGGGGAACGGTACGAGTCGTGGATCTTGGCGGGGGAGCCGCCAGAGCGGGTGAAGGAAGCGGACTGGGCGACGGTGAAAACGACGGCGGAAATGCCGATACCAGTGGACACAACCTACACGCTGACTTGGGACAACCCTCGATCGCCTGGAATAACGCTAAAAGCCGAGATTTCGGTCAAAAACGCTCCCAAACCCGCGTCTCCGCCCGGCTAATCGTCCATTTCACGGTAAAAGGGGGTTCCAGCAAGTCTCAATCACGCGGGTCAAAGATGGCCGCAGGAGAAGTCTGTCCCCACCCCAATCACGGCCTCAATCACATTGAATCATAGATTACACGAATAAGCGCAGATAACGCCATAAATAGCGGCGGAGTGTGGCATGAAAAATCTGCGCCTATCCGTGTCATCGCGTTCATCTGCGGTTAGCCGTGATGTCCGCGTTCATCTGTGGTTGCTCTCCTACAGGGGTTGGGCCAAAAGCCCGTTGATGGTTCCGTTGAAACAGTTCAATTGAAAATACTTGAGCCTGTTCCAAAACTCATTTGTATTGGAGTATTACTGTCTGTTGACAAAGAGGTAAGGAATTAACCGCGAAGGCGGTTAGTAAACCGCTGAGGCGAATAAGGATAGAGGAGCGCTGATTTGACAGCCGGTTGGCTTTACCAGCAGTATTGAAGGTGGCTTTCGGTGAAAGCTGACAAAACAGGCGAATTGGCGGTAAAAGGCGCGTCTGCCGGTAAAGACCTTCCGCGCCTTCAGTACCGCGATGCCGAAGCTGGCATCCAAGCGCCTTTACTGGCGCCGCGCCATGCTGCATAACCGCGCTAACGCCCCTGGCACAACCTACGGTTGTGCCTGTTTCGGGCGCGGCGTTGGGTGCCTTTGCGGTTAAATTTTCTTGAAGGTTTGCTGTAAACATGGTTGTTCTAAGATTCGCTTGGGGTTTTGGAGCAGGCTCACTTGACAAGCCTTTTTGGGCGTGGTATACTATATGCGGTATTTATATAAGGTGCTTTTTATAAAAGGGGACCCGCTCTTAAAGTGCTTTGGTTCCCGGTCGGTCCGTATGGACAGGCTTGTTTTATTTTTTTAAGGAGAAGGTTTCCATGGAAAAGTTCTTTTTGTTTGGAATGGCTGTTCTGCTGAGCGTGTCATTATTCATGCTGGGTTGTTCGACGGACAGTGATGCCTCTGGCTCTAACCCTGGGCCCTCGGATGCTGAGAAGGCGGCCGCGCTGGCAAACGAGCTGGGCGGCAGCAAGGCGGAAGCAACCGGGACGACAGTTACGCTGAAGGACGATGTGTCATTAACCAAGAACATTACCGTTCCCGCCAGGGTGACGCTTAACACGGACGAGTATACGCTCACAGTAAACGTGGGCCTGACGCTCACGGTGGCGGGTACGCTTGAGGTGGCGGGTATGATTACCGGAGGGGGCACTGCCGTGACGACCGGATTGGGCGTTGTTTCCCTGGCGAACACGACTCCCGAGACAAACAAGACAAACCTCGAATGGGTGCTGGACAAGTCAGGCGAAACAGGGATAGCCAAGGTGACGCTTACACAACCCGTGACGCTGACGGGGGCTGCCAATGTTAAGGCGGGCGTGACGCTCACGGTAGACACGAGCGGCACGCTCACGGTGGGTGAAACTAACACTGTAACGTTTGCGAAGGCGACCATCACCGGGACGGCTGGCGTAACTCTCAACGGAGCGACCGGGATGGTTACGCTTACGGATACCGATACACTGGTACTTGCGGACACCGGTACCATCGTGGTGGCGGGAACCGGCAAGGTGAGTCTCCCTAACATCGAGTTCGGCGTGGGCACCTACACGGGGGGGGGGGGATTACCATTAATGCGAAATCGGCGGCCGATGAAATTGTGACAGCGGCCGAGGCGGAGAAAGGGCTGATCCTTGGCACAACAACAGATGCGCTCAGTCTGCTGACCCGCAGTGCGGCAGCGGCAACCTATACCTTCGTAAAAGGCGGTACAAACAAGATCATTTTCAGCAACGGCGCGACCGCGATCACCGTCGGCAATGGTTTATCTACTGAGAATCCTGCCGCTGCCATAACCGCCCCCGCAACAGCAAAAATCAAGCTGGGAATCTCGGAGAACGCATTAGACGCGATCAAGCTGGGCAACGGCTCAACGTTGACATTGGCAATCGGAGCGAAAATCGGTGTGTTTACAAGTAGCCCCGGAACTATTCAAACCGCTGATGTCAGCGATGCTATTGGTGGAGCGGTATTGAGCGGCACAAACGCAGTACTTACAAACGTTGGCGGTACTTTAACCGTATCAGGTGGTGCGGGAATACTCACCGGCGCGACGGCTGGGAACAGTACTATTGCAGCCGGAGCAACATTCGCTGGTGGTACCTAATCACGTGTACCCTGGCGCACTTCGTAGCCGGGGGAACTGGGGCAGGATGGGGACAGGCCCTGTCCCTCCTTCGGGGAATTGAAAATGGATTGTGGAAAATGACGCGAGCATCAGCACCTGTCCCTAACGACATCGTGCCGCCTATCGACACGCTAACAGAGTAAATGGCAGGACGGCCGCAACTGTCTCTTATCTCCGCGCTTCGCGGGCGATCTCGCGTTTTAGGTCTTTCGCCTTGATCGACTCGCGCTTGTCGAAGTCTTTTTTTCCTTTGCAAACGCCCAACTCTACTTTGACGCGGCCCTTTTTCAGGTAGAACGACAGGGGGATGAGGGTGTAGCCTTTCTGCTCCACTCTGCGGGCGAGGCGTTTGATTTCCGCCTTGTGCAGGAGGAGCTTTTTTCTCCGGTCGGGGTCGTGGTTGAAGATTGACGAGAAGGGGTTCTCGGCGATATGGAAGGCGTTGAGAAACACTTCGCCCTTGACAATTTCCGCCCATGCATCGGGGAAGGAGACGCGGCCGTCTTTCACGGACTTGACCTCGGTGCCGACAAGCTCGATGCCGCACTCGTGTTTTTCGTCTATCACGTAATCGTAGTAGGCCCGGCGGTTTACCGCTATGACTTTAACGCCTTCGGGCATCACTTTCTCCTTTCCAGCACGGGCCGAAACGATACGAACGGGGTGGAACTTTCCGGGGGTACGGAACCGCGAGAGAGGGCCTTTTGCCCGTTTCGCTTTGGCCGTGTCCAGTTTGCCCCGCGCACGAGTTTTTCAGGCGATCCGATCTGTGCGATCACCGTTTGCGTTGCCCCCAGCGCCGGAAAGGGCGCGTAAGGATCGGCGCACCATTCCCAGATGGTTCCCGTTCCTTCCACGCCGGCGGTGGAGGCGGCTTCGTCCCACTGCGCCTCGGAGGGGAGAGCCGCCGTCCAGCCGGAAAGTGACGCGGGGAGCCGGGCCGAAAGCCAGCGGCAATAGGCCTCCGCCGCATACCAAGAAACTCCGCTTACCGTGGGCGCGGGATACCGCGTGTCTTCCACCGTAACAAGATAATCAATCGTTGCCAGCCCCCGTTCTGCCAGCGTCGATGCGTTTTCTTCGCGCCATTCCGGGTTTGCCTCCGTGAAACGCGCAAACTGGGCGGCGGTTACCGGGGTCGTTGCGGCCCACAGATTATCGCCCGACCGGATAAACGTTACGCCTTCTACGATAAGGGTAACGGTTTCTGTTGCCGGAATATCCGAAAGACGCGCGCTTGCCGGGCCGTCCTGTTCCGATGCCGCATACCAGCCGGATTGCAGCGCCGTCTCCCGCGCTTCGGAGGGCAACACGGCGGCAAGCCATGCGGCGGACGCGGGGTTGTCCTGTAAAAAGGAAAGCGCGTCCTGTATCGAGGATACCAGCGAGAGCGGCGAAGGGGCGTTTCCCCCGTTGCCGGAAAGGTGAACCGCGCGGATGAGGTCCTTCATGCCCGCCTTTGCTTGGGTAAACCGCGCCGCCCCGGCCAAGATGTCGCGGGCCCCGCGCCGGGCGGCCTCGTCTCCGGCACCGCTCCGGTACGCGCCCTCGGACAAGACCAGCGGGATCTGATACACCTCGGTGGGTTCCGCCGTAAACGACCAAGCGGCAAACTCCCGCGCGCCCTCAAGCAAGGCCGCATTGGGCGACTCCTCCTCCAGCGTCAAACGTACCGTGCCGCGCCGGGGAAAGAAAAGCGAACCAAACACCCGGCTTTCTACCGTCAATGCGGCGCTTCCCCCGCGAAACCCGGCCATCGTCATCGTTATGGTACGCCCGCCCCGTGCGGTAAACACATCGCACGGCGTTTGCCCCGCATACACTCCGTCCACCGAGACGGCAGCCCCGGACGGCTCCGAACGGAACGCGACAACGCTGCCGGGATTTGCCAGTCCGGGAAAAAAGAGCAGAAAGAAAAGCGCGGCGGCAACGAGAAACGCGCACAAAACGGTAACGTAGACTTCAGGCCGGATGCCAAGTGCCGCCTTGAGGCGCACTTCGTCTTCTGCCAAAATCTCGATCGGTTTCCGTGAAAAAAAAGCCATACTCATACTATACGGGAAAAACCTCCGATAGGCAACCGCGCTTTATAGCACATCGGCCTCGATACGCTATCGTATTTCAGTTCCCCAAAGGGGGATATTAGCCTTGGTTGACGAGGAACAGTATGTCGCCAAAGAGGGCGACCAGCATGAGGCCGCCGATGAGGACGATACCGAAGGTCTGGAACACGGCCACGGCTCGGGGCGGGGCGGGGCGGCGGCGGACGATTTCAACGAGGAAGAGCAGGATAAGCCCGCCGTCAAGGATGGGAAGCGGCAAAAGGTTCATCACGCAGAGCGCGATCGAAATGAAGGCGAGAAACTCCGCCGACGAGCGGAGGCCGGAACCCGCGCTTTCCGAAAAGCCGCTTGCCGCAATGTCGCCGACCATGTAGGTGATGCGGACCGGGCCGGAAACCGCTTTGGTAAAGTCGATGCCCTTGAAGAAGAAAGTGAGGCTTTTTACCGACGCGGTGAATGTCGCCCACGTCTCGTCCGCGCCCTTAGCGATCGCGCCGAAAAACCCGTAGCGCGGCGTCTTGTAGACCGGCAACTGCCATTCGATACCCAGCGTTCCGGTTTCCGCAAGATCGAGCGTCCCCGCATACTGCTGGCCGGCCCGTTCCCACTCCACACTCACGGGCGCCTCCTCCCGGCCTGCGAAGATGGCGGTGAGCGCCGCCGAATACGGGAAATCCATCCCCTCCATCCTGACGATGCGGTCGCCCGGCTGTAACCCCGCTTTGGCGGCGGGACTGTCCGGGACGACCCGCCCGATAACCGGATCCGTCCAGAAATACACGCCAATCTTCCCCGTCGCCGTTTCCCGGTCCATCTCAGGCGTTACCGTGAGATTCACTATCTTGTTATCGCGGAGCACGGTGAACGGCAACGCCCGGCCCGGATTGAGCGCAACCGTCTGCTGAACATCGTGGTAATTCTCGCAGGGCTTCCCGTCAATCTCGATGATCCGGTCGCCCGTCTCTAGCCCTGCGGCGTTCGCCGGGTAATCGGTATCGCCTGAAATGTCGGAGACCAGCACGATGCGGTTGTCCAGCGTCGGCATCTCAAAACCGATACCCCATATCACGGAGAACACCGCCACAGCGAACAGCACGTTAAAAAACGGCCCGGCAAAAGCCACCACAATCCGGCGAAACGGATGCGCCGCGTAAAACCCGCCCGGCGCCGGGGTGAATGCGGTATCTTTGCCAGTGGGAGCATCGCGGAAATCGTTCTCGCCCTTCATCTTGCAGTAACCGCCTATCGGAAACACGCCCAACCGATATTCCACCCCGCCGACCTTCTTCTTGAGGAAAGCCTTGCCCCAGCCGAGCGAAAACGCCTCGACCTCAATCCCCATCGCCCGCGCCGCAAGAAAATGCCCCAACTCGTGCACAAACACCACGACCCCAAGCCCGACCAGCCCCAGCAGAATTTTCACCAAAATCATAGCGCCAATATACCAAAAAACCCCCGCCGAGGCAAGCGAACCGCCCTTAAACGCTGCCCGAATGTTGGCGCCTCGCAACACGAGTACTAGTCATTTTTTTTACGATGCGCTATGCTAGTCGCGGTGAGGGAAGGCTTGCCCTTGTAGCTCAGTCGGCAGAGCATCTCCATGGTAAGGAGAAGGTCAACGGTTCGATTCCGTTCGAGGGCTTTAGTGCTTCTACTAAAAACGTATAAGGAGGGGAGAAGTCTCCCCCCTGCCTCCCGCCGTGCTTGCTTCGCAAGCACGGCTCCCGGCACCCCCCTCAGCGGGGGACACCCCCGCAACGCCCCCGGCTTGTCCCTCCGGGGAATTAAAAATGGAAAGCGGATATATAGAAAATGACAGGAACGAACCGCGCATTCTCCAAGCACAGCCTTCGGCCTTCATCACAGCTTTTATCATAAGAAACCACAGATACGGCAGATGAGCGCGGATGAAGAAAGGCAAGGCGTGAAGAATCTGTGTTCATCTGTGTCGCCATCTTTGGTTAAACGTGATTCTTTCATCTTTTTCGCGCTTTTTTCGCGTTCAAATAAAGCAATACGGCTGGCAACCGCATATATATAGTACGGAGGTTTTTATATGAATAAACCGCGAAAGTTACAACAGAACGTCTGGTACAAAGTGGGGTCGGAGATCAATATCGGCGAGCCCCTGTTCCGGTTGCCGGAGACGAAAGTACTTCTCCACCGCGTACTTCGCGAGACGAAAGATCGTTACGGCTTTGAGACGCGCGGGCTCAGGCTTGAGGGGGCGCGGCTCACGTTCTGCATCAAGCCCGACGACGGCCTCCAGATCCCACTGACAATGCAGTGGATTAAGCAGACGTTTTCGGTACGGCTCAACGCGCGGACGGGACGGACGGGGCACGTATGGGGGAACGGTATGAATCAGAGATCGTGTGGAGAGGGCCGCCTGAAGGGGCGGAGGAAGTTGACTGGGCGGCGGTGGAAAAGTCGGCGAAAACGAAGATACCGGCGGCTATTGCCTACACCTTGTCTTGGGACAGCCCCCGCTCGGACGGGATGACGATAACGACGAGTTTTTCGGCGAAAAACGCTTCCAAATCCGCGTCCCCGCCCGGCTAACGGCCCGGATTCCGGCCAAAAAGGAGGAACATACAGCCTCAATCACGTGGGCCGCAGATGGCCCCAAGAGAGGTCTGCCCATCCCCGCAACATGAGGTTTTGAAACAGCCTCAATTGAAAATGGATAACGGCGGGGTTTTAGGGGTGAAACCCCTAGGAGAGGGGGTAGCGTAAGACCGTGCAGAGGGTGTGCTTGCGGAGCAAGCACCGGCCCGGAGCACGGGCTGGAGCGAGGGGAAGACTTCCCCATAAAATATACCGGCATTATGCCATGTCAAAGCAGTGTAAAAACCTCGCCGGACTACGCCTTCGGGTATGCGGAATCTCTGAAAAATCCGAACAGGCTGCCGCAAAGACCACCCACGATATGGGCAAAATGGGAAATCCCATCCCGGCTAAACGCCGCGAGTGCCTCTTTTCCCACATAGAGAATCAACACAAAGATAAAGGTAAGCGGAATCTCGCCCTTGCGAAAGTTGGTGAATGAGGCGAGCAGCACCAGCATAAATACGATGCCGGACGCGCCGAGCAAGCCGGTTGAAAAAAAGAGGACGTTCGCGAGACCGGTAACAAACGCGGTAACGGCCATCATAAAAATCATCTCGCTTGCGCCGTAAATTTCTTCGAGAAGCGGCCCGACGACAAGAATGAACAGCATGTTTCCGGCAAGATGTTCCCACGACGAATGGCCGAGCACATGGGAAAACAGGGTAACATAACTGTGAATGCTGTTAAACCTGAAACTGCCCTTAGGCCCGACGGCAAGCCACGACGGGATCAAACCGGGCAACAACGTGCTGGAGACAAGCAAAACCGCCGTACAAAGAAACCCAAAAGTGAGAATCACCGGCGCGTTGTATTTTAATCTGAGCATCACCTAACCCCTAAACGTCACGTACTTACTCTACAAATGCTTGGACGCGACCATAAAACCATTCTCCGCAACAAAATTCCCCTCGACCGGTTTTGCCCGTCCGTAAAGCCCGTTCCATGGAGACTTTCCGCCTATCGGGCCGCCGTGCAGGTTAAAATTTCAGGGTTGTCGACAGCGTAGGCTAAAATATTCGCCATGATGTCGGTGTACCCCCTGTCCATAGACTTGTATTTTTTAAGACAATCTGGCGCAAGGCGTATCGCTACGACCGGATCTATTTTCCGCTTGTTCTTCCGCAGTTCCCGCGCTATCGCCGCAAACTCCGCCAGTGCCTTAGGCGAAGACGGCGGGCAATCGGCGGTATAGTTAATCGGCAGTTTCGCCGCCTCGTGGATTCTCTTGATTTGTTCTCTAGTCGGCTTTTGTCCATCCCTTACGGTTATCGTGATCCTTTCCATAGTAACTCCTCTTTTCCTGCCCGTTCGCGGGCCTCGCTGATATTATGCGCGTTTTATTCCCGCGCTCCGTATAGACAACAAACAAAACATTGTGTACCTTGCCCAAAGTCTGCCATCGCTCTTCTCCAGACGTGTTGCCTTTGCTATCATCCCGGCGTTCAAGCCTCTCAGGATCAGTAAAACAAGCGCCGCGTCGTCAAACATCACTTTATGCTCTTTCCAGTTTTTCGCCGCTTTGTCAGGGTCAAACTCTATTTCTCTTGTTGTCATACTTCATTATATAACTAACGACAATCCTTGTCAAAGAGTAAGTGAAGTTTTATAGTGATTTTGCCAAGAAAATATGAAGGGGGATGCCCAATGCCGCGCGCGAAACATTGAGCGTGTTTATGCCATTCCCGCAACACGGTGCGGGCCCCATAAATGTTTTGCCGTAAGTAAATGCAACAGGGCCCCGGGTCGCCCCCGCAACGCCCCCGGCAATATTGGCAATTACAAGCAGTACCACTATTAGTGCTTCAACTTATACGCTGCTTAATCGGTGTTCATCTGTGTAATCTGCGGTGAACCGTGATCCCAATATTCTCAATAGAGCCGCGATAACAGCATCGGACGTAATGAGCGGATCGGCTTATCGATTATCGCCCAAACTACTCAAATATTGACGGAATTTCTTGACAATACGGCCCAATGGTGTAGTATTATCGTATGGACCAGTCGAAGCGCGAAAACAAACAGCTTGAGTACACGTTTCCCTTTCTGACGTGGAACAACGCGGATCTCAATTTCCCTCCCCATTGGCACGCCTGTTTTGAAATAATCTATATGCGCCGGGGTCATATCTATGCCTCTGTAGACGATACCGTATATAAGGCGGAGGCCGGGGATCTTGTCATGGTGAACGCCGGGACGGTTCACGGATACTTTGGCCAAAGCCCGAATGTTTTCTTTCAGGGGTTTCAGTTTGGCAGCGCGTTTTTTGGCGACGATTTCATACCGTTGCGCGACATCATTTTTAACGTTCCCGTGCTGTCCACCAAGAATATGCCCGACATCCTGTCCCTGCGCCTGCGTACCCTGCTTGATGAAATTGCCTCGGAGTACAACCGGAAACAAATCGGCTGGCAGCTTGCCGTAAAATCGATGCTCTACGAGTTGATGCTGATGATACTGCGGGAACAGTCAAAGATTATCCCCCATGAAACCATACGGGCGATGTCCTCCGGAGCGGGGCGTATGCTTTCTTTTGTATTCAAAAATTACAGTGACGAATCCCTTTCCCTTGAGGATGCGGCAAACGCCCTCAAATTAAACAAATACTACTTTTCACGGTTTTTCAAAAAGCACATCGGGCAGTCGTTTCACGCATATCTTACCAAAACAAGGGTCGAGTTTGCCAAACGGTATCTTATCGAATCAAAGATGACGGTTACCGACATCGTGTTTCATTCGGGCTTTAATTCGATACAGACATTCAACAGAGTTTTCAGGGCATTGACGGGGCTTTCACCGAGAGAGTACCGACGTAAAAACAGTGTCGCCCCTCAGGCGGGTTTTGCGGAAAGCTTTATCGCTTCAAAGACTACAAAAAACATCAATTATTGAGCAGTCTAGGTAATAATTGAGTTGCGCGTGTCTATGTTGAGGCGGATAATGAATAATCTTAAGTAAAGCGATTACATTCGCGGAGGAATTTATGTCTGAAAAAAAACAGGTGTTTGTTAAACGTCTTTCTCTTTTGGCGTTCTGTTTTGTGCTTCTGACGGTAGTGTCTTGTAGTAAAAAAACAGCTCAGGAAAGTGCCGCCGGCCCAAGCGGCGCCCGGATCACGGCGGAGGATCTGGAAAAGGCTTCCGGTACGCTTGAATATTGGTCGGCCTTTACCGGCGACTCACTCAAATGGGATGAATGGCGCGTAGCGGAATTTGAAAAACTCTACCCCAATGTAAAAGTGAATCTGCAATCGGTGCCGGAAAGCGCCGGCGTAGGGAATGGAAAACTCTTGTCCGCTATTGCTTCGGGTAATCCTCCCGATGTCATTGTGGCGGATGATTATGTTATTACGTACGGTTTTGCCGGTCAGGGCGCGTTTGAACCGTGGGATCCGTATCTTGAAGCCATTGATCTTTCGGTCGATGACTTTATGCCCGGCTTCCACAATCTGATGACGTATGACGGCACGACGTATCTGCTCCCCCAGGATTCCAATGTATATTTCATGTTTATCAATACCGAACTTGCCGATGCGGCCGGGCTTGATTATGTCAACAACTACCCTAAGACAATAGACGAACTCACCGAATGGGCGGATAAGTTGACCATAAAAGATTCAAGCGGCAGGGTTACTCAATACGGTTTTATCCCTTGGGCTGACCGGGGTAACGATGATCCGACCATGTGGCCGTATATGTACGGCTCCGAGGTTTATAACGCCTCAACCAACAAACTTGAACTTACCGATCCGAGAGTCGTCGCTTCCTTTGAGTGGGAACGCGAATTTGCCAAAAAGTTTGATCCCACTGTTGCCAAAGCCATAGTACAGACCGCCGGCGGCTTTTTCTCGCCCGCTCATCCCTTCTTCCAAAAGAAGCTGGCAATGACGATAAGCGGCAACTGGACCACGAACGCGCTGAGAATTTACGCTCCCGACATTAAATATGTCTGCGTGCCGATCCCGGTTCCGCCGGGCGGACGGCAGGGCGGGACAACGCTTGGTTCCAATGTGTTTGCCATTCCCAAGGGCTCAAAGCGGCCCGATCTGGCGGCCCTCTTCTTCAAATTCACCCAGCGGGCGGAAATTAACGCCGATAACTTCGATACTTGGCGTTCCATTCCCTGCATTGATGCCATCTTTGACGATGTTTCCTGGACAAAAAACGGAGATCCGATTTACAAGCTTGAACGCGAAATTGCCAACTCCCCGAACTCCGGGCATCCCGCGCTTTGTGCGGTTTCCGCCGAACTGAGCAAACAGCTCGCCGCTGTGCGGGACAATGTCATTTATAATGACCGGGATCCCCTGCCGCTTTTGCAGGAAGTTCAGGCCAAGCTCCAGCCCGAGTTGGACAAGAGCAAAAAATAGGGTGTCAATTCCCCTGCGGCACATCGTCCGGGGGGAAAGACGTGACGGGCTAGGGACCATTCTTGGCCCGTCAAATTCCCAAAATAAGCATAGGGAGGCAGATATGGCAACTACAGCCTTAACCAGGCAAAACCGCAGGAAGATTTTTTTACATAAAATCGGTTTTGGCGTATTATTTTTTGTTTTGTCGGTTATCACGCTGGCATTTCTTGTTCCGCTTTTCTGGCTTTTGTCTTCATCGTTAAAAGAAAACACCGAATTGTTTTCAGTTCCGGTAAAATGGCTGCCAAGCAAACCGCGCTTTGAAAACTTTATCCGAATGTTTACCTATTTCCCCTTTACGCTGTATTTGAGAAATACCCTGATCATCGTGTTTTTTAACATTGTCGGTTCAACGATCTCAAGCGCGGTGGCAGCCTATGGGTTTTCCCGTCTGTACTGGAAAGGCCGGGACAAGGTTTTTGTTATTGTTTTGATAACCATGATACTGCCGTTTCAGGTGATAATGGTTCCCCTGTTTATGCTGTTTCAAAGAATTGGCTGGATTGGAACATTCCTGCCTTTAACGCTGACCTGCTTTTTTGGCAACCCTTTCTACATTTTTCTGATACGGCAATTTTTTCTCTCGCTGCCGCTTGAATTGAATGACGCGGCACGTATTGACGGCGCCAACGAGTTCCGCATTTTCTCGCGGATCGCCATTCCCCTTTCTACGCCTGTTTTGGCAACGGTGGCGATATTCTCATTTCTTAAAACATGGAATGATTTTATCGGGCCGCTTATCTTTCTGGCAAATCAAAAATTGTACACCCTTTCTATTGGGGCGCAGATGATACGTTCCCGGCTACAACCAAACTGGGAGATATTAATGCCCCTCGGCGTCGTGATGGTGCTGCCCGTCCTGATAATGTTTTTCTTTATGCAGAAATATTTTATTCAGGGTATTGCCATGTCCGGGATTAAAGGATAAGGAGGTATTTATGGTCGCGGGTTCTCCTTTTTCAAAAGACAGATACAGACGGCGGGAATTCTGGGTGGCAATGGTATTTATCGCGCCGTGGGTCATAGGTTTGGTGTCTTTTACCCTGTACCCCATTGGACTTTCATTTTACTATTCCCTTACGGAGTACAAAGTTATCTCGGATCCGGAATTTATCGGCGCGGCGAATTTTATCAATTTGTTTAAAGACAAGGTCTTTTTAACGGCTCTGTACAATACCGGCTATATCGTACTCGTTGGAGTGCCAATAACCCTGCTTACCGCCCTTGTCGTGTCTGTGCTGCTCAATTCTCAGGAATTGCGGAGATTCTCGTTTTTTCGCGTCGCGTTTTTCATTCCGACCCTTGTGCCGCTTATTATCAATTGTATCCTCTGGATATGGCTTTTGAATCCGGAGATAGGACTCATCAACGCGCTTTTAGGGTTATTCGGTATTAGGGGACCGGCTTGGCTTGGTTCGCCGTTTTGGGCAAAGCCCGCTTTTATTATGATGATGGTATGGGGCTGTGGCGGCGTTATTATTATTTTCCTTGCGGGACTACAGGATATTCCGATGTCGCTGTACGAATCGGCATCATTGGAGGGCGCCAATTTTGCGCAAAAGACCTTTCGTATCACGATACCCATGCTTGCGCCGGTGATACTGTATAATGCCGTTACGCTGGTTATCGCGGCATTTCAGTGGTTCGCCGAACCTTTTGTTATGACCGAGGGCGGGCCAAGCAACGCGACTTTGTTTTACTCGCTCTATTTGTATCAAAACGCGTTCCAATTTTTTAAAATGGGATACGCGTCGGCGATGGCTTGGATATTGCTTTTAATCGCCCTGGGCATTATTTTTCTATTGTTCAGGGGGATAAAGCGATTCTCGCAGGAATAGCGGCGTAATAGAAACAAAAAGGGGAATTTAAACGATGTTTGTTGTTTGGAAACTTGAGGTTTCCAAACAATTCTATTGTCCGATTGAATATCGGCGGCGATTTCGCCGCTTGTTATGGGAGTATAAGAGTGAAAATGGAAAATCCCATTTTGGGAACCAATCTGCTTTGTCAGGTTGGTATTCTGGTGTATGACATTGAAAAAATATGCGGAGAATGGGCCGCGTTTTTAGGTGTCGAGCCGCCGGAGATTCAGATCACGGGTGATGTGAACGAAGCCCAAACGAACTATTTGGGAAAGAGTTCCGAAGCGCGTTCCAAACTGGCCTTCTTTCATGTGGGGCCGAATGTCGACATTGAGCTCATCGAGCCGGATAAAAATCCCGACTCGACATGGCGGCGTGATCTTGACGCGAACGGAGAGGGTTTTCATCATATCGCCTTTCTCGTCAAAGGCATGAAGGAAAAGATTGCGGTCTGTGAAAAACAGGGATTCAAGCTGTTGCAAACCGGCGAGTACACGGGCGGCAGGTACGCCTATATTGATGCCCGGGACAGTTTGAAACTTGTCCTTGAATTGCTCGAAAATGATTAGACGCTAAACTATCAGGAGAGAGAAATATGGAAAGAATTATCGGTATCGCGCATATTGCGATAACAGCGAAAGACATGGATAAGTCTCTTGACTTTTATACAAGGATCCTCGGTTTTAAAAAGGCTTTTGAAATTCGCAACCCCGAAACAGGAGCGCCGTGGATAAATTACATTTACATTGGAAACGGGCAATTTGTTGAGCTTTTCTACAATGGCGCGAAAGACAACCCCTGGTCGGAAGATCTTCGCGGGTTTAATCACATTTGTCTGCGGGTTGACGATATTCATTCCGTGGTGGAGCGGATACGAAAGGAAGGCGGGGTAATCACCGACGGCCCCAAGCAGGGCTGCGATAATAACTGGCAGGCATGGACAAGCGACCCTGACGGTATTCGCATCGAGTTGATGCAGATTGATGAAAAATCGCCGCATTACAAAGCGATTCAGGAGTACAAATAAATTATGTCAATTGGAACGACAAGGCTTTGCCATATCGCCATCCTCGTGAAAGACCTTGACAAGGCAGTCGCCAACTGGGAGCGGATTCTGGGGGTGAAGGCGGGTGATGCTTTCTATCTGCCCCCGGCATCGGAGGTTCCCTCGTTTACCAATGGCAAGATGGGGGATTATACGGATTGCAGGCTTGCGACGATTCAGCTTGAAAACTGCATTATCGAGCTGGCGCAGCCCGGACAAAACCCCAGTCCGTGGAAGGACAAACTCGACCGGGATGGTGAGGGCGTTCAACATATCAGCTTTATCGTATCGGACCGAAAGAAGGCCCAAGGAGAACTCAAGGCTATCGGCGCTCCGGCGCCCTACCATATCGGCTACTGGCCCGGCGGCACCTATTCTTTCACCGACAGCGTCCCGCAACTGGGCGTTGAGGTCAACATCAAGACTGATGACGATAACACGGCGAAGAAAGCGCGGCTGCTCTGCGACAAAGATTTTCATAAGGAGGACTTGTGATATGCGTTTGGGGGCCCCCGTTTTCTCCGGTTCAGGTTTAATCGAGGAAAGAGACCCGGAAGCCTATGTGGACGCTCATGTGCGGAAAGGCTACCGCGCCGCGTATTGTCCCGACTGGATCAACGCCGACACGGACTCCGCATTGTGCGGGGCGTTCAGAGCCGCGCTCGAAAAGCGGGATGTCGTCCTCGCCGAGGTTGGTATCTGGAAAAATGTGCTCGCGAAAGATCCCGCCGAGGCAAAGGCCGCGCTTGATTACGCGATACGCCGCCTGCAAACGGCGGAAGAGCTCAACGCCCGCTGCGCCGTGAATATCGTGGGGTCGTGGTGCGAAACGAACTGGGACGGGCCGCACGAAAAGCACTATGCTCAGGACTTTTTCGACGCGGCGGTCGAGGCGGCGCGTAAGGTCATAGACGCGGTTCGGCCCAAAAGGACAAAGATGACATTCGAGATTATGCCCTGTATGTTCATTGACTGCGCCTCGGAATATATGCGTTTTATCCGCGCAGTGGACAGGCGGGCGGCGGGTGTTCATCTGGACCCGACAAACAGCATCACTAATCCCCGGCTCCTTTATGACAATGCGGCCTTCTTTCGGAATGAGTTTAAGATTTTCGGCGATGCGGTCATGTCGATTCACCTGAAAGACTTGCGTCTTGACCTTTCGGTGTTTACCGTGAACCTTGAGGAAGTCGTCATCGGGAAGGGGAACATCGATTACGGCAACCTGCTCCGCCTAATCGACAGCCTCCCGCCTGACACCCCCGGAATGCTTGAGCACCTTGCAACAGAGGCACTCTACGATGAGGCGGCATCTTCGATTCGCGGCTTGGCGGATCGGGCGGGCGTGAAATTTAGATAGCGGGTGCCATCAATGGAACCTGTTTCAAAACTCATTTGTATTGGGGTAATTCTGTCTGTTGACAAAGAAATAAGGGATTAACCGCAAAGGCGAATAAGCAGAGTATTTGCTAGTTTGACAGCCTGTCGGCTTTACAAGTACTATTGAAGGCCGACAAAACGGACGGATTGACGTTAGAACACGCATCTGTCTGAAAAAACCTTCTGCGCCTCAGTACTGCGGTGCCGAGGCTTGAATAAAAAGGCGGGGCCTTTATTGGCACCACACCGTGTTGTGTCATTGTATAACGCCCTCAATGTTTTGGGCGCGGCATTGGGTGCCTTAGCGGTTAAATTTTATGGTTATTTTAAGGTTCGTTTGGAGTTTTGAAACAGCCTCTATAGTCAACATAATCCGCCCGCTACCGAAAATCCGCGTTAATCTGTGAGCCTCTTCATCTGTGGTTAAACGTGATTTTCTTCACTTTTTTCATCTTTTTCGCTCTTTTTTCGTGCCGGATTAAAGCCGGACGGCTGGCAACCGCATATATATAGTGTACGGGGGCATACTATATGCGATCTAAACGTGAATTGGCCGAACATGTATGGTACGAGGTGCGGACGGCCCTTAATATCGAAGAGCCCTTGTTCCGGCTGCCGGAGGCGAAAACGTTGCTTCACCGCGTGCTCCGTGAGACGAAAGCGCGTTACGGCTTCGAGATGCGCGGCCTCAGGCTTGAGGGGGCGCGGCTCACGTTCTGCATCAAGCCCGACGACGGCCTCAAACTGCCTGAGATAATGCAGTGGTTGAAGCAGACGTTTTCGGCGCGGTTCAACGCGCGGACGGGACGGACGGGGCACGTGTGGGGCGAGCGGTATGAGTCGGATATCCTGTGGGGAGGGCCGCCTGAGGGGGCGGGGGAGGTTGACTGGGCGGCGGTGGAAAAGTCGGCGAGAACGAAGATTCCGGCGGCTATTGCCTACACCTTGTCTTGGGGCAGCCCCCGCTCGGACGGGATGACGATAACGACGAGTTTTTCGGC
>JAIRNN010000196.1 GCA_031257995.1 Spirochaetaceae bacterium
AGGTCTTGTTTTCCTTCCGTTTCCGTTGGGGGATGAAATCCTTGACCCGTTCCCACAACTCCTCCGTCAGTTCCCATGATTTGATCCCGCTTCCTTTTGCTCTTTTCATACCTCCTTTATCGGCTCTTTCCTATTTGCGGATAAGCTCTTAATCAGTGCTTCCTTCGATACGCAGTTTCCAGAAGGCTACGTCGGCCCAGCGGCCAAATTTGAAGCCGAGTTCGTCCATGTTTGCCATTTTTTGAAAGCCGCATTTTTTGTGCAGGGCCTCGCTCGCATCATTGGGGACACCGAGGATGGCCATGATAGAGTGTTTGCCGTATTTTTTCGCGTCATCAATGAGGAGTTTGAGCAGTTGGGTGCCAATGCCGGCTTTTTGCCGCCCGTTTTTGACGTAAATCGAGTCTTCCACCGTGAAACGGTAGGCGCTTCGATGGTGGTAGTAGTGCAGGTAGGCGTAGGCGATGAGTTCGCCGTCCTCTTCATATACATACCAGGGAAAATCTTTCGTAACGGTTTCGATGCGCTCTTTCATCTCGGCAACGCTTACCGGCTCTTCTTCAAAGGTTACGACGGTGTTCAGCACGTAGTAGTTGTAGATGCCACAGATCGCCTGTGCGTCTTCCGGGGTAACCGGCCTAATCATGTTCGTCCTGTCCGGTGTGTCCGGTAGGGCCGCCTTGCCCGGTTTGTTCTGTTTGTTCGGTGCGGCCGCTCTGTGCGTCTTGTCCGGTATGCTCTGTTTGTCCGGTGCGTTCAAAGCGGCCGGCACGGTCGTCTTGCGCTGAAAACGGGTCGGGAGCGGCAGGTTTGCGCGAGGCCCCGATCGACGAATCGTTGTTGAACACATAGAGGTACGTCTGGGTCGCGCCGTTCGTGATCTGCCGCACCGCATCGGCCTTGCGCCCGAAATGGGATTCAAACCCGGTGTGGTCGGTGATCACGGCGAGTTTCCATGCGGGGAAACGGCTGCGGAGATGGGCCATGCGCTGGTAGACCGCCTCGGCTTCGGAGGTGTTCCCCATCCGGTTCCCATAGGGTGGGTTGGTCACAATAAAGCCTTCGCCCTCGTCTTCCGGCGCGCTGGTGTTTTCCATCGGCAGGAGCCGAAAGGCCGGTTGATGCGGAAAACGCGCGACAACCGGCTTTTTCACCGGTCTCGCGCCCGACACCTTTATCGTTACCGTTTTTGCGGGCGCGGTAGCGGACGTAGTAGCGGGCACGGCGTTTCCGCCTTTGGCAAGAGCCTCGGCACGGAGCATATTGGCCCGCGCCGCCTCGACCGCAGCCGGGTCCGAGTCGCTGCCCCCGATACGGATGCGGCGGCTGAAATCCACACGGGCGAGCAACTCTTTACGGATGGTTCTCTCGATGGTGTCGTCGGCGATGACAAGATCGGCGATGGCAAATTTCCGCCCGACTCCGGGCGCCATGTCCCACGCGAACATCGCCGCCTCAATGGCGATGGTGCCCGAACCGCAGAACGGGTCGTACAACGGAAATTTCCGCCGCCACCCGGACAACAGCAGAATGGCCGCCGCCGTTGTCTCGCGCAAAGGGGCAACGCCGCCTTCGATCCGGTAGCCGCGCTTAAACAGCGGGTCGCCGGAAATGTCCAGCATGATGGAAACCATGTCTTTTTCGATATAAACGCGAATATCCGCGATCTTGCCGTCTTCGGGCAACCGTTCCACCCCGTAATGTTTACAGAGCCGGTCGGCCACCGCCTTGTGGATCATCGCCTGGATCGTCCGCTCGTCATCGAGTTTTGAACGGTTTGTTCGGGTTTTGCTCACGACAACGCCCATGCCGCCGGGGATATATTTCTCCCATTCCACATTGCCCGCGTTGTCAAACATCAGGTCAAAGTCTTGCGCCGGGTAACGGGCCGCTTCGATCAGCACTCTGTCCGCGACCCTAAGACAAAAGAGCGCCCGGTATAGATTTTCGATTGACGCGAAAAATCGGACGCGGCCGAAACTGGTATCGAGTACGGTTATCCCCAGATGTTTCAACTCGTTAGAGACAACCTTTTCCGCGCCTACCGCGCACAATGCAATTGCCGTTTCTTCGTTTTTCATAAGTTATGGAGCCGCTTGCCCGACCGCCCTCGGATAGGGTATCACATCACGGATATTGACCATCCCGGTAACATACTGGATGAGCCGTTCAAACCCCAGCCCAAATCCCGAATGCGGCGCGCTTCCATAGCGGCGTAAATCAAGATACCACGAATACGCATTTGTGTCCATACCCAGCGATTTCATACGTTTCTCCAGCTTTTCAAGATCCGCCTCACGCTCGGAACCGCCGATAATCTCGCCCAGCCGGGGAACCAGCACGTCCATCGCCCGCACGGTCTTCCCGTCGTCATTCATCTTCATATAGAAAGCTTTTATCGAGGCCGGATAGTCGGTAACAATCACCGGCCCGCGCGCAACCTCCTCGGTCAAAAACGTTTCGTGCTCGCTTTGCAAGTCGAACCCCCATGAAGGCTTGAACACGAACCGTCCGGCGTTCTTCCCAAGCTCGGCAACCGCGTCCGTGTACGGGATATGCGTAAACTTCGATGAGACAACGGCGGAGAGCGTGTCAATGAGGCCGGGCCGGATGCGCTTGTCGAAGAATGCCAAATCATCCCCGCACTCCTCAAGAGCCGTCCCCAGCAGAAATTTGATAAAATCCTCGGCGAGGGCCATGTTGTCCCGCAACTCGAAAAACGCCGCTTCAGGCTCAATCATCCAGAACTCGGCGAGGTGGCGGGCGGTATTTGAGTTTTCGGCGCGGAAAGTCGGCCCAAACGTATACACGCGGGAAAGCGCCATCGCATAAGTCTCCGCTTCGAGCTGCCCGGACACCGTAAGATAGGCGTTTCTCCCGAAAAACGGCCGCTTTTCCCCATCCGGCCCGGCGATGTCGGCGGAAACCCGAAACATCGCCCCCGCGCCCTCCGCGTCCGAGGCCGTGATCACCGGCGTATGCACATACTGAAACCCGCGCTCCTTGAAAAAAGCGTGTACGGCAAACGCGAGACTGCTCCTCACCCGCGCAACCGCCCCAAACGTGTTGGTACGCGCCCGCAGATGGCTCATCTCCCGCAAGAATTCCAGCGAGTGCCGCTTCTTTTGTAGCGGATACCCCGCGCCCGCCTCCCCGATCACCCGAATGGTTTTCGCCGCAAGCTCACACACCTGCCCCGCCGCCGGAGACTCAGCCAGCGTCCCCTCGACCACGACCGCCGCCCCGGTAACCGCCTTCGCCAGCTCCGCCTCTATTTCCGTCGGCAGCCCCGCCTCCCGGTTAAACGTACATTGCAAGTTCGCCATGCACGACCCGTCATTCACCTCGACAAAAACCACGCTTTTCATGTCGCGCTTCGTCCGCACCCAGCCCCGCGCCGTCCACGCGGCCCCGAACACCGGATTCGCCAGTGCCTCTTTCAAAAGATCCATATCCTTATCATACTACAAAATGTGTGAAATGCCAAACACCCCTCATGTTTTGTTCACAATTCGTATGCCGGATGAAACTATTTCAAAACATAAGGTTGTGCTAGGCGTGTTTTGGCATTTCCGCATGGCTGACAAAATCGAATGAGAAATTATGCCGCAATGTCGTGAAGAAAAAAGTCTGTGGATTTTCACGAATTAAGAGAAGTATAGGGCAAAGAATCTGAGCAGCCATGGCTTCACCCATCTCATCTGCGTTCCTCTGTGGATAACCGTGATGCCGCGTTTCGGTCAAATCTTGTCAAAAACGATTTTCCGTGATATACCATAATCATGAAGAAAGCGGGTAAGCGGAAGAAAAGTAAAAACGCATATATCATTCCTCTGTTTTGGGTCGCGTTTGCCGGGGTGATAGTCCTGTTGTTTGTTGTCAATATGCCGCGGATACGGCAGACGGTGAACGCCACACGTCTCGGCGAACGGATCGGGGGAGTGCCGCCGGAAGTTGAAGACGGCATTCCGGAGATTGAGCCGGTAGCACCGGTCATTAATGAGGAAGATTATCCTTCGCTTGAAGACGCGCTTGCCCATCTGAACGATGCTATCACGGGGCAGGAAAGTCAAAACGCCGCGAAAAATCCCGCTGTTCCGGCGGATATTCGCGAACGTTCCGTCTACTTTATGCGGATGGATACCGACGGACTCCTCGTCCGCACCGAGGAAAAGCGGCAGATGGCACATTCATCTACGCCTCTTCTGGATACGATTAACGTTCTGCTCGCCGGAACGACGGCGGCAGAAGAGGCGCGTGGGATAACGACGCTTATCCCTCCCGCAACGGTTCTAATTGATGCCGCGATCCGGGGCAATACGGCCGTCCTCAACTTTAACGAAAATTTTATGTTTAACAATTACGGCGCGGAAGGATACCTCGCGCAACTCCGTCAAATCATCTGGACGGCGACCGAATTTCCCAGCGTAAAAAACGTCCAGTTTCTCATTGAAGGCCAGCGCATTGATTTTTTGGGGGACAACATCAGACTTGACCAGCCGATTTCACGGGAGGATTTAGGCCGGTTTTAGCAAGCCCCACTCATCCGCCGTTCCTATAGCACTCCTGCCAAGAAAATAAAAGGAGGATGGAGAGGGGAAGTCTCCCCCTCGCTACAGCCCGCCGCCCGCAAGCGGGCTTAGGGTCTTACGCTACCCCCTCTACGGTGCTGCCCCCGTAACGCCCCCGCCGGGGGATGCCTCCCCCGGTCCCCCGATGTTTTTGAACAGATTCTAAGTGTTACACGACCTCGAAACCCTCTTCGGTTATCGCGGTTTTGACTTGGCCGAGAGCATTGTCATCAGGATACTGAAACGACACATTGCCCGAACCTAAATCAACCTTCACGCACTTGACTCCCGCGACACTTTTTGCCGCCTTCGTAACAGCCGCCACACAGTGGTCGCACGTCATACCTTTCACGTTCAGCGTTGTTTTCGCCATAAAATACCCCCATAAGTATAAATTTGCCCATTCGGAAACAGAAGTTTCCAAACCCGTTTATTGTATCACGCATGAAAAAAAATGAAAAGCAGGCTTCCGCTTCACGATTTCTCACTTTTTTCATACTTTTTTCGTGTCAAATTAAAGCAATACGGCTGCCAACCGCATATATATAGTGTACGGAGGCATTGTATGCGCTAACAACGAGAATTAGCTGAGCATGTCTGGTACAAAGTGGGGACGGAGATCAATATCGGTGAGCCCTTGTTCCGGTTGCCGGAGGCGAAAGCGCTCCTCCACCGCGTACTCCGCGAGATTAGGAAGCGTTATCCCTTCGAGATGCGCGGGCTCAAGCTTGAAGGGGCGTGGCTCACGTTTTACATCAAGCCCGACGACGGCTTTATGCTGCCGCTGATAATGCAGCTGCTGAAACAAACGT
>JAIRNN010000303.1 GCA_031257995.1 Spirochaetaceae bacterium
ACCTTCCCCTCCCGGCGGTACTTCACGAGACGGGTCTGCCGGAGGGTCCGTAACTGGTGGGAGATAGCGGACTTGCTCATACCCAAAAGGGCGGCGATGTCGCAGACGCACATTTCGGCCCGCAGAAGGGCGCAGATGATTTTGACCCTGGTGGAATCGCCGAACACCTTAAACAAGTCCGCCAGGTCCAGCAGCAGCTCATCATCGGGCATTTTTTTCCTAACCGCGGCCACCACTTCCTCGTGGATGACGTTGCAATCAAGGCTTTCAATGTCCACAGTGCCTTTCACCATACCATTCCCATAACAGTTGAACAAGTGCTCATATATATAACTTACAAGGGATTTGAACCAATGTCAAGCGGTTTTTTTGATTTTTTTTTGATTTTCGTGATTTTTCCGCTATGCCGAAAATTGCACGTTTCTCGTATATAAAAACGGTTTTGCCGGGCTTACCCTGTGGGTATGGAAAACGAAACCAGGGTACAGGCCCCTTCTTTGCATACTCTTATCCCTCTTGAGGACTTTAAGGCCATTTTGGGCACTGATGACCGGGAGGATGCTTTAAGCCGTTATTGCCTTATCACGGCAACTTTCACCATTGAACAATACTGCAAGCGACGGCTGTTCCTGAAAAGGTATTTTGAGCGTCTTGAGCCTAACGGCGATCTGTTCCTGCCTTTATGGGAATATCTGGTACGAGAAGCTCTGGCTGTCCATTTCGTTGCTTTCAAAACGGTACAACAGAGAGAACTCTTATTTAGTGCTGAAAACCTTGTTAAAACAACAATCACTAAACCTATCTTTATCCTTTGAGATATTTATAGACCTACTCAACAACATCAAATTCCCCTTGTTCGCCGCTGATTTCAGACAACAGAAATTATCCAACAGACAGCCCACCTTCTGCCAGAAAAAAGTGTCGTATGTATAGACGTTCCTCCCGTTTAGCTGTTCCAGGTTCCACCATACGCAGCGCAGTATGTCCACCCGGCGGCCTTGCGCCCGGTAGATGACGCCTACTTTCTGTTTGACGTTGGGAAGGGTTATGGAAGGGTAATTCCGCAGTTCCTCTATGTTCCTGACGATATAGGCGCGGCGGTGGTGGGGGTATTTGTAAAACAGGATGACCACCCCCGTCAAAGCGGATAAAGGTTCCCAGGTCCTCCACGGTCTGCTTGTACTCGATTTTTCCCTTCGCATAGAGGGTAAAAAGTGAATCCTTTGGTATATGCACGTTCACCATAGCGATCTTATTCTCTCCTGTCCGGTAGCTTTTTCAATATGGAATAAATTCTATATTGGTTAATTTACCGGGCGTCCTTACTTTGGGAGTGTACGTTGTATGTTTAGCCGGAAAAAACCGGTTAATCACTCCGAACACGAAAGTAAGAGGTTTCCCATGTCAGATTCTTTTATGCCCGACAGTTCCCTCCGGGAACAAATCCCCCTTCCCGCCGACTTTTCCGGCGTCAGCCAGAATGACCTTGCCATTATCAGCGCCAAGCATGACCGTAAGCAGTTTATCGCCGCCCTTGATACCGGCGCCCTCTCCTGCCTCCCCGGCAAAAACGGTCTTGCCGATACCCAACCGGCCCGGAACGCCGTAAACCGGACAACCTATCGCGGTTCCAGCCAGCTTCTGCTCAAAATATTCCAGAAGCAGAACGGCTTCCCGACAGCGAAATACTGTACCTTTGACCAGGTACAAAAGGCCGCCGCTTTCACGGGCCAGCGGAGTTATCTCAAGAAAGGCTCAAAAGGCATTACCCTCAATTTTCAGATAAACGGCGAACAAAAGAGCGTGAGGCTTTTCAATATCACCCAAGTGAACAATCCCGAAGTGGTCCATGCCTACGCCGAACACCTTTCCCAAAACCGGGAAGAATACTTTAAACAGAAATACGGCGACCGGTACCGGCCAGGAGAAAAACAGGCGAAGGGACCGGCCATCATCTGTTCTTCCTCCGACCCCGATGTTTATCTGGGGCAATACCTGACCGCCATATCCCTTGAGAGGCCATTCAGGGCTTCTCCCCAACAGGCGGCGGAATTCGCCCAAAATACTAAGGACTTCATTTTTGAGCGTAACGAAGCGGGGCACATCAATCCCTTTAACCTGAACCGCCTGGGAAGCAAGGCTTCAAACTACTGCAAACAGATGATCCCGAAAGTGATGAAACAGCAGCGGGAAACAAACCGGCAAAAACCCCCTTCACAAATCGTTGCGGAACTTTCCATCGGTTACTAATCCGTCGAGGGCCGCGGTGGCCACCGGCGGCCTTTACTCATGCCATTGGAAGGAGCGCCCTATGAATGTGTCGGTTGCTATGAAATCCCTCAAACCCTACTCCCCCGCTCAATGGCTTACCGAAGTACAATCGCTGCTTGAAACAAGCTGCCGGAACCGGACCCTGCCCTATGCCCGGGATACACCCCTGCCGCATAACACCGATGTTGTCCGGAACACCCATTGTAACGACATCAACACCCAAACAATAGAACTCAAGGCGGCATCTATCGGCATAGAACGGACCGCCTGGGTGTTCGGGGCTGACGCGGAATTTCTCGGACTCGCTCTGCGCAAACCGGAAGAAAACGGCCCCTTCGATCCCGATCCGGTTCTCTGGTTCGCCCATATCGCCAGCCGCCCGGAAACCCCGGTCGAAGCCCAGACCGTGTATCTTATCGATCAATTCACCGGTGAAAGCCTTAACCGCCTTGCATCATACGCCCGCGAAGGTCCGATAGAAAATTATGAGGCGCGGGGGGATGAGGAAGCCCGGAAGCGCCGTTGTCTTATAGCCCAACGTGTTCTCTTTGCCCTGCACAACTACGACAGCGGACTATCGGATACCGCAGTACACCGGTCACGGCAACAGGCGATGAGAGAGAATACCACCCCCGGAACGGCGGGTTTTCCCGTCAGCCGGAAATACTACATCGCCGCTTCAAACAGCCTAGGTAAAACACAAAAGCAGTTATTTAACATCATGCTCAATTACCGGAGCGTCCAGAATACCGGCACATGGAACATAGACTGGAATAACGGCAAGAAGCCCGAACAGCTCTACGATTCTATGCGGGAACTTATTGCCAACATACGGAAAACAGCGCGGACCCTGTTCAATGCCCAAATGGCGGCGCACGTACTGTCTTCCCCCCTCCATGAAAACACGGTAAAGCTGCCCCCCGCAGCCATGCGGCTCTTTACAGGGACGGGCGAATTGTTAAGCCGTGAAAAAGCCGCTTCACCGGAACGGAAAAACGGGGGAAGACAGTTATGATCTTTTCGTTTCAGAAACCACAAACCGGTTTTTTATCATCCCGCGATCTTTTTACAACGGAGAAGAAGGCCATACCGGGGGTGACGGTTTATTCAAACGAGGAAACGGCCAGGAACCGTTCGGCACAACGGAAGGGAATGATCGCCGGGAAACAATGGTACGCTGTTGAAATCCCCGCTCGGAATACTTTCCTCTACCGGACAAAGCCCGTGGCGGAACAACCCTTCCCGGTCCTCCACAGCCTCTTGTCCCAAAAATCACTGTCCCTGCTTTTTGCCGATGAACTTACGGTTTTTGACTGGCAGCTTTCTTGTTATCTCAAAGATAAAGGACCGGAAGAAACGGGGAGCCTTACCTTCGAGGAAACGACGGCCTTCTACCATGAGAAGCGGAACACGTTACTTTGCCTGACAACAGGCGAGGCGCTCATCAATTTTGTCGCGAGAAAAGCAACACACAAAGAAGGGGAGGCGCTGCCGGCGTATTTTTCCGCCCTCGGTATTTCAGGGATACTTGACGAAACGGAGGGGAACACTGTGTTCCATATCTTCAATCCCCGCGCATCCATAAAAATTGTATCCATCCACCGGGATACTCTCACGTATCCAAAGCGCGGGAAGGAATAAGGAGCAATGGCAGCTAACGCGGCATAGCCGGAATTCGACTTTGACTTTGGCGATGTTGCCGGGGCGGCGGCTGTTGCCCCCGTTCCCAAGCCGTTACCGATAAAAACTGTCCCCGCACAGGATCAATTGGTATCCTTCGAATAAGAAGTAACTAGATAACGTAAACCCCCGGCTATGCCGGAGAGACTTGATAAGGCTATGCCGTGTCCTGCGTGAACCGAATGACGCAATGATATAAAGTACTCCTGAGGAAGCCCCCGGAAAAGGCAGCCAGAGGAGTACAAATGAAAGAATGGCAAAGT
>JAIRNN010000042.1 GCA_031257995.1 Spirochaetaceae bacterium
AGTCGGCGAAAACGAAGATTCCGGCGGCTATTGCCTACACCTTGTCTTGGGGCAGCCCCCGCTCGGACGGGATGACGATAACGACGAGTTTTTCGGCCAAAAACGCTTCCAAACCCGCGTCCCCGTTCGGCTAACCGGCCGCTTTACAGCCAAAAAAGGAGTTACATCAAGCCTCAAACGTCCCGGCCCAAGATGGCCGCAGGAGAGGTCTGCCTACCCCCGCAACGTGGAGTTTTGGAACAGCCTCATCCGTGTTCGTCTGCTTCATCCGCATTCATCTGTGGTGAAACGTGATCCGGCCTTCATCCGCGTTTATCCGCAGTTAATCGTGATTAATTCCTGTCAAACATTCCAGTCTTGTATTTATGCTCAAAATATGCTTAACTGAAGGCATGGTCCTGTAGCTCAGTGGATAGAGCGACCGCCTCCTAAGCGGTAGGTCGGCCGTCCGATTCGGCCCAGGATCAACCGGCGAACCAAGCCGCCCGGTCCCCGGTCGGGGAAACTACACATGAGCCGCACGGTTTTGTAACATCAAGTCCGCGATAACGATAGCCGCCATCGCTTCGACAACGACGAGGGCGCGCGGGCAGACGCAAACATCGTGGCGGCCTTTCACGGTAAGAGGTACGGGATTTCCCGAACGGTCTATCGTTTTTTGTTCCCGTCCAATCGAGGGAACGGGCTTGAACGCCACCTTGAATTCCAGCGGCATTCCGTTGGAAAGCCCGCCAAGAACGCCTCCTGAATGGTTGTCCGCGAAGGACGCGGCAGGAACGCCAAACGGCAAATCTTTCCGCCACCACATATCTCCCGCTGGGAGTATCGCGTCGTTGTGCTCCGAGCCGCGCATACCCGCTGCCGCAAACCCCGCCCCAAACTCGATGCCCTTCACCGCGCCGATGGAGAGCATCGCCCCGGCTATCGCCGCATCCAGTTTGCCAAAGACCGGCTCACCCAGTCCCGGCGGCAACCCTTCGACGCGGCATACGACAACGCCGCCTACGCTGTCTCCTTTGACGCGTACCGCCGCCGACTTTTCCACTAAATCTTCCGCATCTTGTAACCATGCGTGAAACGAGATGCGGGACAGAGCGAGGAACGCTTTTGCCACGGCACCGCCTATCACCCGGCCCGCCGTTTCACGCCCCGATGTTCTGCCGCCTCCCCGGTGGTCGCGCAGGCCGTACTTCGCTTCCCAGCACCAGTCGGCGTGTCCTGGGCGGTAACAGTCTTTCAGCGCGTCGTAGTCTGAGGAATGGGCCCCGGCGTTGCGGATGATGACGGCAAGCGGTGTGCCGAGTGTTTTGCCCTCAAAAACGCCTGAAAGGATCTCCGGATCGTCGGGTTCAGCGCGGGTAGTGGACGTTCCGCCGCCTCCGGGCCGCCGACGCGCAAGTTCCGAGCGGATTTCTTCTATAGTAAGGGGGACTCCGGCAGGACAACCGTCAACGACCGCGCCGATAGCGGGCCCGTGAGATTCGCCGAATGTGGTTAAGGTAAAGAGTTTGCCGAATGAATTGCCGCCCAAGATACGCCTCTCAATAAAAGTTATTTGAGCCTGTTTCAAAACCTCTTGAAAAGATAAAAAGGAGGGGGAAGTCTCCCCCCTGCCTCCAGGCCGCTCTCCGGTCGGCGTGTCCGCACCTCCCTCCGTTTGGTCTTACGGCACCCCCCTCAGCGGGGGACAACCCCGAAGGCATCATGGATGCCCCGCCCCGGAACAGGCACAACCAGAGTTGTGGGCACAACTATGATAGCGCTTTGGCTTAATCCTATGCCGGTTTTGAAACAGGCCCATTTGACTAGCTATTATACCACAAAAATTGCGGTTGATACACGGCATCCCGCTCCGGCGTTTTTCGGACGTTATGTGCCGCTCACTTTCCATCCCGCCTCACGAAGGCTCGCATAGTCCCGGTTTCAGGATCGGTAAAGAGAAGACTGTCCGCCGTGAGTTCCAGAGGGCCTCCTGTGTTCACGCCGCCGTACCGCATATCGTTGTTGATGGGGTATTCCGTCCACGCGAGATGGGCGCGGATCTGGTGGCGGAACCCCTGAGTAAGCCGGATACGGAACACGACCAGACCTCCGTGTTCTTCCTTGCTCAGTATCCGCGTTATGTAGCGCCGTGCCGCCTGAAAGCGGCCGCTCTCGCAGGGTTCCGGCTTCACCAGCTTTTGTCCCAACCCATAGTGGCGGAAACAACTTTCTATTGTACAACTTTCTATGCCGTCGGGAATAATGAGGGCGGGATAAATCTCCATATTCCACACGGTACGCGCGGTTTTGGGCATCGGCTGGGTAACCGCCGTATACTCTTTCTCAAAACGTCCTGCGTCCTGTTCGGCGGCCAAAAAATCGTAGACGGATTGAGTGCGGGCGATGAGTACTAATCCAGCGGTTTCATAATCGAGGCGGTGGAGGAGGCCGCCTTCCATTGCTTTTCGCCCGCGCACGGTCAACACTTCGGGATAGGCGTGGGCGCACCAGCCGAGCAACGTCCTTTCCTCTCCGGCATGAAGCGGCGCGGTGTGCATATTGTGCGGCTTGTCAACAACGATGTAGGAGGGGGTTTCGGCGGTTATGCGGGGTTCATTGTTGTTCATCGAGGGCTCATTCCACCACGCGCACCGGTTCGCCGTCGGAAAGAAAGTTTTGCCCCACGACTACCACGGTTTCGCCCGGTTCAAGGCCGCTTGTGATTTCGACAATATCCTCGTTTTCAAGGCCGGTCTGAACGGCGCGGCGGTAGGCGGTGTTGTTTTTGTCCACAACGAACACGATCCATTCGCCATAGGTGTTGATAAGGCTGACACGGGGAATGACCGGAATGTTGGCGCGGGATGCGGTAACGAGGCTCACGGTGGCGTACATACCGGCCCGAATTCTCGGATCAAGCGTTCCCTGAAATTGAAGGCGGATACGCAACGTGCGGCTCGCCGGATCAAGTACCGGTGAAATCTCGCTTACAGCCATCGGAAAAGTCTCATCCGGCAGTGCCTCGAAGGAAGCGGCGGCGCGAAGCCCTCTCTGTATCGAAGTAGAAAAGCGTTCGGGGATAAGGGTCTCAACGACGATACTTAAAAGATCGCCGGCCGCATAGATGGCACTCGACGTTCCGACTGTATCGCCTGTGGAATAAGGGGCTTGCAGGATTGTCCCGGTAATCGGGGAAACCACGGGGCTTGCCGCATACACTTCGCCGGGGCGGGACGGGTCGATCCACGCGACAACATCCCCGCGAGTCACGCGGTCTCCCACCCAAAACCGTAGTTCGGTAATCCGCCCGCCCGTCTGCGGGTAAATGGCGACCTGCCGCGCCGCAAGAACGTCGCCTGAAACCGACACCGAGTTTTCGATAGTACCCAGTACGACTTCCGTAGCGCGTACCGTGACGGCGGCGCGTTGAGCCGTCCCGTTCACGGCTTGCTGTCCCCGTTGTACTTGCCCGCTGCCTTGTTGTCCGCCGGTCTGACGCGGCGTGGTCTGCGCTCCGCTCTGCTGACCGCCACCGGGGGGGCTGCCGGGCCCGCCCGACACGACTGTACGTCCTTGCTGTCCCTTGAAGACGGTCCATGCGCCCATCAATATGAAAAGTGCCGTGAGGAGAATGATGATAACGGTTACAATATTTTTTCTTTGGGGCATCGCTTTGTTTAACACACCTTTCGGATGCATAAAACCGTTCCTTATGATAAAACAATGCCGGCGCGAAAAAGGTTACTCGATACTGAATCCCATTTAACATAGGATGAACGCTGATGAGACAGATGGACACAGATGAAGAGGGTCCACAGATTACACAGATTTTTCACACTATACCCTCTTCATTCGCGGACCTTTTATCCGTTTCATCTGTGGTTCTATGTGGTTGAGGCCGTGATAAAAGCCCGTGATGGAAAGGGGGCGTTGCGGGGGGCGGGCCACCCGCAGAGGGGGTAGCGGATGACCAAACGGAGAGAGATGTGGACGCGCCTTTGGGTGCGGACATATCGACCGGAGAGCGGGCTGGAGCGAGGGGGAGACTTCCCCCACAAAATCTTCTCTCACTTCTTACCTTTTACCTCTCGCTTCCTGCCTCTTATTGCCGCTCCCTTGTCAAAATCCGAACGGTTGTGTATACTGAAATGAATAACGAGGAAAAGGCCGATTACGAAGTGCCCGGTTTGGGATTGGATAGGCCGGTTCTTCAAGGAGATAGCGGAGGAAATATGCGAGTTGAATACATAAACCCTTTTGTTGAAGCGACGTACAATGTTCTGAGAGAGGTTACGCAGGTTGACGTGAAGCGTGGAGATCTCTATCTCAAAAATTCGTCTATACAGATTATGGGCGTGGCGGCTTTGGTTGGTCTCGCGGGTGATGTCGAGGGCCGGGTGCTTTTTGATATGACGAAAGAGACGGCGTTGAAGGTTGTGTCCATTATGAACGGCGGCGAGACGTTTACGACTCTTGACGAGCTGGCTAAGGCGACCATCACGGAGCTTGCCAACATGATCACCGGACAGGCAGTTACCAAACTGCACGAACTTGGGTTCAAGTTTGACCTGACCCCGCCGGCGCTTTTTTCCGGCGAAAACATGGAAGTTTCCAACTCGATGAACGTTGAGGCGCTCATCGTTCCGATGGAGCTGGGCCCCTGCGGGAAGATCGAGGTCAATGTGGTTGTCCGCGAGCGTTTATAGCGGGGCTTGACAAAAAACGGATTTTGGGCAAGATAGAAGAGTCCTTTGTTTGGGGCGTTTTTGAACAGGTTCAGAAAAAGAAAAACTTTTATGAATAGATTAAAATTTGTGATGATGTTTTTTGCGGGTATCCTGGCAACTGGTTGTGTTACCAATAAAGGGATGTTTGATGAGAGTGTACCTTATGGATCAACAGGCAACCTTGGAGATACCCGCAGCGTTGGCCGTGGCCGGATTTGACGATGCCGACGTTTCATGGAATGTGGGGTTTTGGGGACGCGCCTATGGTATTGGTAAAGCCGTTGTCCAGATTCCCGCTGGTTCACATATTTTAACGGTTGATTATTATGCAAGTACGCAAAGCGGTTTGACTATAAAAACTTTGACTGCGCATGGTATGATGCTGACGTATGATTTCCTGCCGGGATAGACCTATAGGATTGATGGAAGAGTACTGTTCAACTCTATTGAACTAGTGATTGTTGCAATTACCGAGTAGACTTGCCCCAATTCACGGGTTATCTGCGGCAAAACGTGATTAAACCACGGATCGCGCGGGGCTTTGGGAAACCAGAGCATTGTTGTCCGGATAAAGGATGTGGTTTTGTTGCCGCGCTGTTCCGCATGGTTGTTGTGAACGTCTCGGAATAAACCATAGGGAGTTTATGTCTGTTTCGGGTACGGTAATCGGGGACTTGACAAAAAAACCGGGTTTTGGGTAAGATAGGGTTGTCTTCTGTTATTCGGCCGGCCGGGCCGCATTGGGCGGTTTGGCCGGCTTTTGCGCGGTTAGCTCAGTTGGTTAGAGCACTAGCTTGACATGCTAGGGGTCACAAGTTCAACTCTTGTATCGCGCAACAGTGAATGATATACCTGCCCGTTCCGAGGTTCCCGTAGCGGATACGTGGGATCTCTCCTCGCTTTTTGCCGATGATGCCGCTTGGGAAAGCGCGCTTGCCTCTTATGACGGTCTTGTCGCGGGAATCGCCGCGTTCAAGGGGAGGCATTTAATATGCGACAAGTACGTTCTTTTGTGTCGGATATCTGGTATGAGGTCAGTACCACGATTAACAACAACGAGCCTGTGTTTTTAGACCAGAAGGTGAGGTATCTGTTTGAACAGGTTCTCCTTGAGACGGAGATGCGTTTTGATTTCGATCTGCGTGATCTGGTGGTTGAGCGTGGCCGGGTCACGTTTTGTATCAAATCGGCGGACGGGAGTCAATTGCCCTTGATAATAAAGTGGCTCAAGCAGACTTTTGCGGCGCGGTTCAACGCGCAATCCAAACGAAGAGGGCATCTCTGGGCGGGTCGGGCGAAAATCAGACTTGTCTCTTCCCCGCCGGCTGAATGTCCGCAAGTTCCCGAACGCCGTTGATGAACTCGTCGTCTGTGGCAAGAGAGGCTATGTTCGCGGGGAGGCGCCACGTCCAGTTGAACGCGCTGTACGTGCCGGGAATGTTGATGCGTTCCGTCGACGGGTCGCGGGCATACCAGCGGGACGAAAGGTGCAGGAGATCCTGTATCTGGAAGACGCGGAAGCGGGAGGCGGCCCCGGCGATCTTGCGTAACACGGCACGAGCGGTTCCGGGGTTGTAGACGCGATGGAGGGAGGGCGCGCCGATGAATGCGGCAAAGGCGTTCTGGTCGGCTTCCGTATCCCACCATTCGCGGAGGGTGGAGCTGTCGTGGACGGCGGGCGTACAGACGGACAACTCAGGGTAATCTTCAAGCGGGATGTAGGGCTGGCCCTCTTGTTCCCATTTTCGGGTCCAGCGGACAACGCGGAGGCCGAGGATGTTCAGTGCGGCAAGCGTTTTCGGCACACAATCGGGCACCGCGCCCAAATCTTCCGCACAGGGAAGCATCTTGGTCGAGCCGGTAAGCGTCTGAAGCAGTTTCCGGCCCTCTTCTTCCCAGAGCCGTTGCGAACGTTTGTCCTTTTCCCGCAACAACGCCTCAAGCCCGGCCTTTTCGTCCTCCGACAACGAGGCCCAAGCGCGGGTTTCGCGGCATTTCCAAGTGGGAAAAAACTCACCCCTGTGGTATTCGAGGAATAACCGGTCAGCCCAAGCGCGGGCGAGGTAATCACGGGCGCGGCTTGAAAGGTTTAACGCGGCAATGTCCCTTTCGCCGTGTATCTTGTCCTTGAAGAGCCACAACTCTTCGCCGCCAATCCGGTCAAGCGCCGTGGCGAAGACTCGTTCCGCCTCGTTCCGCGAACCGCCAACAGCGTCCCAAACCTCGCCCGTCCTGATATGGGGCCGGGAAAGCCAGCGGATCCGGCCCTCATCAAAGCCGAGTTTGGTCAAATCGGCGGTCTCTATCGGAATAAATGGGATAAAGCGGCCCAGTTTCGCGCCCAAATCAGCACAGCTCGATGCCCAAATCCTGAAAAAACCCAAAACATGGTCGATACGGTAGGCGTTATAGTACTTCGAGGCCGTTTCGAGCCGTTTTTTCCACCACACATAGCCATCTTTTTCCTGATTTTCCCAGTTGTAGGTGGGAAAACCCCAGTTTTGCCCGTCCGGTGAATACATATCAGGCGGCGCGCCTGCCGAAAGATCCCGGTTAAAGATCTCAGGATGTTCCCATACGTCGGCAGAATCCTCGTTCATAAGAATCGGAATGTCGCCCTCAAGCAGAATCCCCGCATCCGCTACCGCCTTCGCCGCCTCCGCAAACTGCCCGCAGGCGATCACCTGTAGCCACACCCAGAAAAGATGATCCGCCCGGAGCGCGGGATCCACCCATATCTTCTCGATACCGCCGCCGTCAAGAGCCGCCTCTTTCCAATCCTTCCAGCATTTCTGCCCGTTCGCGTCCTTGAGCCTCCGGTAGACCGCGTAACCCTTTATCCAGCCGTTACACTCAATCCACTTGCCCAACGTCCCCTGCGGAGCCGCCGATTGCGTGATCGCCTCCTCGTTCGCGTCAAAAATCGCGCGAAGCAGCCCAATCTTCGCCTCTGTGATCTCGTAGTAGTCGAACCGTTTGTATTTCTCAAAATGTTTTCCCAGCCCGTCGATTTCCGCCCGAAACCCCGCAGCTTCAGGAATTGCGCCAATCTTGATGTAGAGCGGATTCAGCGCAAACGCGGAAATCGAACTGTACGGGGAACTCTCGTAGCCTGTGTCGTTGACCGGCAACAACTGAATCAGCGTCACCCCCGCCCGCGCGCACAACCCGGCAAACTCAGCAAGGTCGGGGTATTCGCCGACCCCGATACTGTCTTTTCCCCGCAGCGCGCCCAGCGGAACCGCCGCCCCGACACGCCTCTTTGTAAAATCAATACTCATTTCCTACTATAGTATACCCAGTTTTCCACGCCGTCAACCAATATTTTTTGGAACACACGGTTTTTGCTTAGGTTGTCTTATGGGAACGAGTAGGGGGACTTCTCCATTCATATATCGTATTTTTGTCGAATTCAGAAAATTTTTTGGGAAATCAGAGAAAATTTGAAGAAAAACAGCCTCCGATTAAAGCAAAATGGCGACTCAATCGCATATATAAGGTATGGAGCAGTATCGGACTTTGAATTATGGTTTTATCGGACGGCCTGTCGCGGCCCTGTGCGTTTGTGCGGCGTTGCTCTGTGTTGGAGTGATCGTCATCTTTGAACGGGGGCGGACGGGGCCGGGGATGTCGGGGCAGGATTTCTACGCGGTTTCGCTGAAACATTACGGCATGGACGCGCGGGAAATGGAGCGGAGCGTGACGATTCCGCTGGAGGACGCGCTCTACGCGCTGCCGGGCGTGAAGCAGGTTACCAGTGTTTCGGATAACGCCCAGTCGCGGGTGTCCGTCTTGTTTGAGGCGGGGAAGCGGGGAGATCGGGAGGGGCGTTACGAGGCGGTGAGCGATGCGGCCCAGCGGGTCTACGAGACGCTGCCTGAGTCGGCGCAGAGGCCGGAGATTCTTTCCCATGACGACAACCGTGCCCCGGTGTGGACTGCCGCCGTTACCGGGGATACTTCGATATACGGTGCGAACACGACAAGCAAGTCTGACGGGGCACCGAATATGACGATGGATAAGTCGCGCCTCGCGGCCTTTCTGGAACGGACGGTAAAGGGAGAGCTTGAGGCGATTGAAGGGGTCGCCGAGGCGCGGATCGCCGGGGCCGCCCTGCCTGAGGTGTTGATTGCGCTTGACAACGAGCTTTGCGCCCGGATGGGGCTGTCTGTCCAGACGGTTGCCGCTGTGTTGGCCCGGAACGACGCGCTGATCCCGGCGGGCGTTCTGGAGAGCGGCGGGACGGAAATCAACGTGCTTGTTGACGGCAGGTACCGTGACATTGACGAACTGGGCGGCGCGTTCATTCCGCTGCCGGAAGGCGGCTATACCCGACTGCGGAACATTGCCGTTGTCACCGAGCGGGAACGGCAACCGGATATTCTTTCACGGCTGAACGGCGAACAGACGGTGATGCTGATCGTGACGGCATCCCCGGATGCGGACTTAGGCCGGCTGTCGCACAGTCTTGCGCGGAAGATAGAGCGTTACGGGGAGCTGTCGTTTGAGATACTCGCCGACCGGGGGAAAGAAGAGATCAAGGCGCTTCACTCTGTCATCGTGGCGGCGTTGGGCGGCTCTCTGATGGTGGCCCTCTTGTCGGTCTTGATGACGGCGGGTTCAGGCGGTATCCGTCAGGCGGCGGCGTGCGCGCTTACCGTGCCGTTCATCTCCGTACTATCCTTCGCCCTGCTCTCGTTGTTCCAGCCGCCGGGTAAATCGACATTGATCGGCCTTACCGCCGGACTCGGCGTTGCGGTGGACGCGGCGATTCTCGTCAGCGAAAAGTTAAGCGGCGTACTGTCCAAAGCCGCCAAATCGGGTAAGGCCGGCAAGTCGGACACGGCGCGTTTCCCTGCTGCGAAAAAACAACTGCGTTCTCTTATCCCGCCCCTGACCGCCGGTTCGGCAACAACCATCGCCGCATTGTTGCCCTTTGCGTTCATGAAAAATACCGCGATCAAAATGAACGCCGAAATGCAAACGATCGCCCTTTCAATCGGCGTGATAACCGTGGTTTCGTTTTTTACCGCTCTCATCCTGTTGCCGCCGTTATTCATGGGCGGTTCCCAGTCTCGATTTCCGTCTCGGTGCTCCGTGCAAACCGGCCGTGCCGGAAAGAAAAAAGCTATCACGCTTCCCCTTCTTGGCAATATCTCTCGTCGTGCTATCAGGTTCTTTTCCCGTATCGTCCACACTTCCGTGGGAAAACCGGGCTTCGTGATCGCGTTGTCGGCGGCCGTCACCGCCGCCGCGCTGGTTGTCGTTGTCATGAACGATCCCGATACCCGGATGCCGTTCTCCGAAGATTCGCTCTACGCGCAGGTTGAATTTGACGGCGGCCTCCTGAAAGAGGAAGCCGACCGGAGACTGGCCGTGTTCGCCCAAGCCCTGCGGCAAAACGACGGGGTGAAACATGTGGAAACCGGCGCGAAAACCGGCACGGGAAACGTGTATATCTTGTTCGACCCCAAGAAGATCGCGCCTGAAAAGATACGGGAAATCGCGCGAAGTACCGACATCCCCGGCGGCTTTGTCTATATCGACGAGTTAACCGGCAGCGAGCGGAGCTGGCGGATCAGCGTCTCCGGCGACGATGACGCGCAATGCCGCCTCATCGCGCGAAACATCGCCGAAATATGTGCCGGGATTCCGCTTGTCGAGGAAACGGTTCTGCACTTCAAGAACGGCGGCCCACGTCTGGCGCTGAAACCGGACCGGGAACGGCTCGCCGCCGCAGGACTCTCTTTCGTGTCACTCGGCGACATGGAACGCCGTGCCGTACACGCCCCGGTCGCCTACAAACGGTTGAACAACGCGGAAGAAAACGGCATCCGGGGGGAAACCGATGTGCGGATCCAGGCCGGGCGCGGCAAAACCGCAGACGGAACCCCGGAAAAAGCCGATGTGGAAAACATCACCCTCATAACCGGCGCCGGGGTCGCCGTTTCAGCCGCCTCGCTTGTAACGGCCCGGACCGAGGAGGAAGTCTCCGTTATCCGGCGCGAGGACCGGCGGCGGACCGCCTCGCTTTCCGTGAGAACAAAAGCGGTCGGCGCGCGCAAGGCCCGCTCCCTCATCATGCCCAGCCTCGGAGGTCTCGTCCTGCCGCAAAACTACACGATTACCTTTGACCGGGAGGCAATCGAGGCGGAAGAGGCGCTCGGCAAAAGCGTCTTCTCCATCATCCTCGCCCTCCTCTTTTGCTACATCGTCATCGCAATGGCAAACGAAAGTTTTTTTCTCCCGCTCATCGCCCTCGCCGCCGTGCCGCCCTCCCTGGCGCTGCCCGTCCTCGTCCTTTCCGCCGCCGGGTTCAAGATGAACGCCGCGCTCATCTGCGCTTTTATCGCCGTTACAGGCATCACCGTCAACGCCTCGACCCTGACCGTGGACGCTCTGCGCGGACGATGCGGCGCCTTTCCCGCCGTCTACCGCGCGCTCCGGGGCCGTCTGAACGCGCTCCTTGCCACCGGCGGCACCACCATCGCCGCCGCCCTGCCTTTCGTTTTCCTGCCGGAAACCGCCAACCTTATGATCAAGACCCTCGCCCTCGTCTCCGCACTCGGTGTCGCCGGAAGCTGCCTCGCGTCAATTACGCTCATCCCCGCATTGACCGTTTGCCGCCGCCTACCAAGAAGAGACAGGAGGGGAAAGTCTCCCACTGTCAACAAGTTAAACAAATAAAAAATAAAAAGGTCCACAGATTGCGCCGTTACGGATTAGCGGCATTCGCTACGAAAAATCCGCGTTCATCCATTCAACCTGTGTTAATCTTCGGTCAACCGTGGCGGGAACCTTTTTGTTCTTTTCGGTATAATGGGGTTATGTTCGTCAATTCGGCTGGGCGGTTCAACTGCGGGGGGCGGTGCAGTTTCCGCGCCGTCATGGAAGAGGGAAAACCCGTCCGCCTCGTGTTCAATGCGGAAAAGACCCCCTGTGTGAAACATTGTCCGCGCCATGCCGGGTATCTGAGCACGTTTTTGTCGGAAGAGCGGCTGCGTTACCCGATGAAGCGGACGGGGAAACGCGGCGAGGGCGCTTTTGCCCGCATATCTTGGGACGAGGCGGTCGGCATCATCACGGAAAACTGGCGGGTGGTCAAACGGCAGTACGGCCCCGCATCCCGCTACGTCAACTATTCGTCCGGGGTCAGCGCGTTGGCCCGCCCCGACTACTTCGCAAAACGGCTCCTCGCGCTGGACGGCGGGTTTCTCGACAAGTACAACAGTTATTCGACCGCCTGTACCGCCTTCGTCACGCCTTACATCTACGGCACGACGCTCTCAGGTTCAAGCTCCGTGTTCCTCCTCAAATCGAAACTCATCATCCTTTGGGGCCACAACCCCGCCGAAACGATCTTCGGCGCGTATTTAATGGAAAACTTGATACACGCAAAGAAGGCCGGCATCCCTATCATCGTCCTTGACCCGCGCCGCAACATGACGGCGGACAAACTCAACGCCCGCTGGGTCCCGCTCAGGCCCGGAACGGACGGCGCGCTCGCCTGCGCGATGACCTGCGAGATCATTATGGGCCAAAAAGAGGACCGCCCTTTTCTCGATACCTTTTGCGAGGGCTTTGACAAATACGAAGACTACCTCACCGGCAAAACGGACGGCGTTCCCAAGTCGGCGGAATGGGCGGCGGCGATTACCGGCATTCCGGTGGATACCATCCGGGGCCTCGCCAGGGAATACGCGGACGCGAAGCCCGCCGCGATCCTCTCAGGCTGGGGGCCGCAGCGGACGAGCAACGGGGAACAGGGGGTACGCGCCATCGCCGCGCTTTGTTGCGTGGCGGGGAATGTCGGGAAAGAGGGCGGCGGGGCGGGCGGGGTTGGCTATGTCAAAGGCCGTTTCCAGCCCGCGCTGCGTTATCCGCCGAATCCCGTCACGGAGGCGATTCCCTCGTTCACATGGACGGACGAGGTTGACCGGGGCACCATCAAGATGATCCTCAACCTCGGCGGGAACACGCTCCTCAACCAACATTCCGACATTAACAAGACCGCCGCGATCCTTCGCGACGAGTCAAAATGCGCCTTCATCGTGGTGTCCGACCTCTTTATGACCGGAAGCGCCCGTTTCGCCGACATTCTCCTTCCCGCGACCTCGTTTCTTGAGACCGCGAACATCACGATGCCCTGGGAAGAGGGCGATTACCTTCTTCATACCAACAAGATTGTCGAGCCGGTGGGGGAAAGCCGTTTCGAGTACGACTGGCTGTGCGAGGCGGCGCGTAAGTTGGGTCTTTTCGAGGCGTTTACCGAGGGAAAAACGTCCGTTGACGACTGGCTGCGAAGCGCCTACGATGAATTGCGTACCGTTGAGCAAGAGTTGCCGCCCTACGGGAAGTTTCGGGCGGAGGGCGGCTATTTCTACAAGCAAAAGACGGCGTACACGGCGTTCAAGAAGCAGATCGAGGACTTTGCCCACAACCCGTTCCCCACGCCGTCCGGGAAAATCGAGATCTACTCGAAACGCCTCGCGGACAGGGCGATCCCCGGCATTCCCGCGATTCCCGCCTACACGGAGGGCTTTGAAACCATCCACGACCCGCTGATAAAACGTTACCCCTTCCAACTCATCGGCTGGCACACGAGGCGGCGCTGCCATTCGATCCACGACAACAACCCTCGTCTGGAAAAACTCGACCCGCAATGCTGCGTGATAAACTCCGAGGATGCCGCGAGTTACGGCGTGCGGGACGGCGGCATCATCGAAGTGTTTAACGGCCGGGGGCGGATACGGATCAAGGCGCGGGTGACGGACGGCATCATGCGCGGCGTTCTCGCCATCGCACAGGGGGCGTGGTGGCAACCGGACGAGGAGGGCGCCGACCTCCGGGGCAACATCAACACGCTCACCACTCTCCGTCCCACCCCGTTAGCCCAGGGCAACCCCCAGCACTCCAATCTGGCGGCGGTCATATTAGTTACCAACCCGAAATAATTTTACGCAAGTAAATTTGCCTTTGGCGTGTCTTTTGATTATATTTATATAGGTCAAAAAGGAGGCTGTGTGCGGGCTGCCGTTGGTTATCAAAAAGAAAGACTGCTCTACCTGATTTTCGCGCTGTTTTCCCTCTGTTCAGGGTGCGCCGTTTATTATTTTTTCAGAAACGGCGACATTCTTTTTTACGGGTGGACGGGGCTGGCGGATTTACCGGGTTTTCAACGGCAAAACGCCGGACAGTTGCCCGTGTTTCTCGCGTGGCTGACGGGGAGTCTGCCGGATGGGTTATGGGTGTTGTCGGGGATTATGCTGCTCCGGTGCGTTCTCTGGAACAACAAGAAATTGTGCGGGATATATCTTTTTGTGTTTTGCTTCTTTGCGCTTGTCTATGAGTTGTTACAGATTTCGGAACGAATTCGGGGAACGTTTGATCCGGCTGATGTGTGTTTTATGGTTCTTGCCGTTGTTTTCGAGAGAAACCTCGCAAAAAAACGCCGGGGTCAGAAAGACTCGCCGTCCGCCTGACAAAACGTGTAAACGTCAATGTCGCCGGGATCAGGATTTTGGGGGGAAGGGGGCGGGGTGTCTGCGACACCTTCGGGGAGTCCCCCGCAGAGGGGGTAGCGTAGGGCGTAAGACCGGAGCGAGGGGGAGACTTCCCCCTCCATTTTATTAAAGGGAAAAGACGGTTGTTCCATGACTGGTTCGTGTTGTGGGACGGCCTCTATTTATATTTTATCAAGGAGAAGAAAAATGAAAGGGAAAAAGTTTTTTGAAAATGCGGCGGCGATTGCCGTTATCGGGTTGTTCGCGTTCCTCGCGCTGGGAAGCGGAACGATGGAGGGCGCGCAGAAAAGCCAGGGCTCGCGAGGCTGGATTTTGGACTGGGAGAAGGAACACGAGACATCGCTCGGCCAGTATGAGATTGCCTACAAGGACAATCCAAAATCAATGCCGGAACCGCTTGAAACCGGTCTTTTTGGACGCGCAAACTGGTTTTTAACCATCCTGAATGTTTTCGATTTACAGGACAAGCTGAACATGGAGCAAAAACTGCAGTTGTTTGACGCGCTGTTCAACTATGTTCCGGCCAAAACGCAGGACGAAGGATACCGGATCGTTACTCTGGGCGGGTTCAAAAACGGCAAGGCGTTACAATTTGTGCTGGCCTCGGTTGGGTTAAACGAAAAAGCGCCAAAAGGTACGCATGGCTTGAGGATAGTCAGCAACAGCACGGTTCTCAACACTGATAAAGGAAAAATGTTTACCATTACGGAATTGATTTTGGGCACCATAAACTGGTCTTCTCTGGGCGTGATTTTTCCGGATGGCCGCGTAATACAGGCCGGCAATCTGTCCGATGAAAAGGATATCGAAAAGTGGAAGAAGGAATCCGGAGACGACCAGACGCTTCTTGCGATAAATCTGTCCGATTTGTACATCAAGGACGAGATCAAGGAAAATGACGCGGAGGCGTTTGCGCTGCTTGAAAAAGCGCTCGCCGATCCCATCGCGGATCCTGCGGAAAACCTTGCCGCGCGCCTCAACTATTTCCTTTGTCTGCTTTCGGCGAACCGGATCGACGAGGCCGAAAAAACGCTGGACGAAGTGACGGAGCTTTATCAGAACCTCCCTGAGCAATCCGATCCGGGTTTGAAACTGGCGGTAGAACTGGAAGCCCCCACCTTGCTGGCGATCCATAAGAGGAGTTTTTAGAAAAACACATAAAAATAAAATTTTACCACGAACCGCACGAACAGAATAGGATAGTATTCATTTCTCCGTATGATCGAAGGGGAAAATTCGTGTGGGTCGTGGTAAAATGGGATAATTTTCCAGATATAACCGCAAATGGCAGTACGCTTTGTTGGTGTGGGGATTTAGAACTTATCCGGGAATAAGTCCGGGATGAACCGGGATAAGATTTCGCCAAATAATAACCGCGCAGGCGAACTCCACCAGAGCCTGATAGTTCCGCGCTTTCTTCTCATACCTCA
>JAIRNN010000136.1 GCA_031257995.1 Spirochaetaceae bacterium
CCTTCTCTTCCCACCCTTCGGGCATAACCGACAGCAATCGCTTAAATCTTGCTTTCTTCCCTCTCATTTCTTCAGTTTATCATAGTTTCTCTGCTTTGTAAAGTAAACGCATATGGGGAAGTCTCCCCCTCGCTCCAGCCCGCCGCCCGCAAGCGGGCTTAGGGTCTTACGCTACCTCCTCGGCGGGGCGCTACCGCCCCCGCAACGCCCCCGGTCCTACGCCTCCCTACAGGGAAATAGATAATTGAGCCTGTTCCAAAACCCCAAGCAAATCTTAGAACAACCGTATTTACAGCGAACCTTCAAGAAAATTTAACCGCAAAGGCGCCCAATGCCGCGCCCGAAACAGGCACAACCGTAGATTGTGCTAGGGACGTTATACAATTACACAACACGGCGCGGCGCCAATAAAGGCCCCGCCTTTTTATTCAAGCATCAGCGCCGCAGTACTGAGGCGCGGAAGGTCTTTACCGGCAGCCACACCTTTTACCGCCAATCCGCCTGTTTTGTCAGCTTTCACAGAAAGCCGCCTTCAAGACTGCTGGTAAAGCCAACCGGCTGTCAAATCAGCGCGCTTCCATCCTTATTCGCCCTCGCGGTTAATTCCTTACCTCTTTGTCAACTGACAGTAATACTCCAATACAAATGAGTTTTGGAATAGGCTCACTTAACTACGGATTAACGTAGATGAGACAGATGGCGCCATACATGGCGACACAGATGAATAGAGGCGAGGAATGAAAAATCCGCAGCCATCTGTGGTTAACCGTGATTCCGGCCTGTGTGGACGCACAGATATGGCCTCTTCTGGCCAGAGGAAGCGGCCTCCTCTGGCCAACATTGTCCCTCGTAGGGAGACAACGCCACCCTCTCCCGCTACGCCGCCCCCAAGTGAAGCCCCTGAGACTATAGCGTTTTCAGCACATCGCCAACGGCGTTGAGCAGCGCGTCAATCTCGGCCATAGTCGTGGCGTACCCGTGGGAGAAGCGCGCGCCTTCCAGCCGCTGTTTTTCGCCCACCCCGATGGCGAAGAGCACGGGGCGTTCAATCTTGGTCGCGGAACAGGCCGAACCGGTCGATATGCAGAACCCTTTTTCATCGAGCGCGCGGGCAAAGACTTCTCCAGGAATGCCGTCAAGGGACACCTGCAAAATATAAGGCGAAAAGCCGGGTCCCTCGGCACGGACGGCGGGAATGACATGGGCGCGGTCAAACGAAGCGATACCTTCCTTAAAGCGGGCCATCCTCGCGGCGGCTTCGGCATAGTATCTCGCGCAACGTTCCGGCGCGGCGTATTTTTCGAGAGCGGCGGCAAAAGAGAGAGCCCCGGCGACATTCTCGGTTCCCGGCCTCATCCCCGATTCCTGTCCGCCGCCCAAGTAGGGCGGAATGAGGGGCTTGCGGAGGTACAGTATCCCGATGCCGCGCGGCCCGCATATTTTGTGGGCGGCAAACGACGCGCTGTCGATATCCCATTCGGTCAACGCAAGAGGAACCTTCCCGGCGGCCTGTACACAGTCAACATGAATGTGAACAGGCCGCTCGCCGCGGGCGCGTATCCACGAGACCAACCCGGCAATGTCGTTCACCGACCCAAGCTCGTTGTTTACCGCCATCACAGTTACCAGTGCCGGGGGCTTTCCCGCAACGAAGGCCTTTTCCAGCGTATCGGCGGACACCCGGCCATCCCCTTCAACGGCGATCTCGCGGACATCCATGCCGTAATGCCGCAAAAGGCGGCAATTTTCCCGTACCGAGGGATGTTCCACGGCGGAGTAGAGAATCGCGCCCGTACCGCCTGACTCCAGCTTGCGCCGCAAAAACGAGTGGAGCACGATCGTGTTTGCCTCGGTACCGCTGCCGGTAAAATAAACATGACGCGGCTCAATCCCCAGCGCCCCCGCGCACCGGTTCCGCGCATCCTCGTAGGCGGCCTTTGCCTCCCTGCCCGCCGTATGTTTGGACGAGGGGTTGCCAAAAGGAGCGGAGGCCAACACTTCCGGGTCGGCAACAGCTGTCGCCGCCCAATCAAAATAAGCGATCATAACAACAGCCTATCATTTTTTTCAAAATTTGTTAGAGTACTATAAGGAGGCATCAATTTAGTCAATCGAGAATAAATCGGGGCTCCTTTAACAGGGAAACGCAACGGCCAACGTAAGCTAACAAACGTTAGCCGCTCACAAATGTGAGCCGTCGGCACGGGGTCAAGTTGATCAGCGTTTCCCTGAGGAGGTATTTCTTTATGAAACTGTCTGTCCGAATATCACTTTTAATCAGCACCCTTGTTCTTGCCCTTACTGCGGCGATTGGTTTTACCGTGCTTATGGTGTCTTCACAGATTATTGAAGACACGGCGCGGGAGTCGCTGGGAAACCAGGCGGTACTAGGCGTTGACCTGGTCAAGGCGAGCATTGACACCCAACTGCGGGTGTTGCAGGAATTTGCCGTCCGCAGCGAAGTGCGCGCGATGAATCTGAAAAATCTTGACGCTTCCTTTAAGGAGAGCATCGCCCGCATGGGCTTTCTTGATGTTGCGGTGGTAACCCCTGACGGCAACGCGGCCTACTATAACGATCAAACAAGCGCGTTCTTCGGCGACCGCGATTATGTCAAGAACGCTTTTGCCGGGGAAGCGAGCGTTTCCGATGTGCTGATCAGCCGGGTAACCGGACAGCCTGTGCTGATGTTGGGCGTACCGATACGGAGCGAGACAAACGCCGTCATCGGCGCGCTTGTCGGACGGATGACCGGAAACACGCTGACGGAAATCACCGGAAACGTTACGTTTGGGCAGACCGGCTACGCCTACATCGTAAGCGGCAGCGGCGCTTTTGTCGCGCACCGGAACGGCGATCTGGTAATCCAGCAGTACAACCCGATTAAAGCGGCAGAAACCAACACTTCAGCGGTTTCCCTCGCCCGTGCCGTGACGGATGTCCTGAACGGCGAAAGCGGTTTTTTAACGTACGAATTTAACGGCCGGGATACTTTTGCGGGCTTTGTGCCTGTGGAAGGTTTTCCGTGGAAATTTGTCGCCACCGTAGAACGAAGCGAGCTGCTTGCGGGAATAACGCGCCTTTCCACGCTTATCGCCGGAATGGGGCTCGCCCTCCTTCTCATCGGCATTGTCGTCGCGATCCTCATCGGACGCTCGGTCTCAAGGCCCGTCAACTTTTCCGTGCGGGCGCTGAAAGACATATCGGAAGGCGAGGGCGACCTTACCAAACGCCTGGATCTCAACTCCAAAGACGAGATCGGCGATCTGGCCCGTTATTTCAACAAGATGGTCGCCAAAATCGAGGAATTGATCATCATCATCCGGGGACGCGCGCTCACTCTGCGGCAGATCAGCAACGGGCTCTCCGAACACATGGCGCTCACGGCATCGTCTATCAAAGACATCAACGACACGGTGGTCAACGTCAACGCGCGGGTGAAAGAGCAGAGCGAATCGGTCGGCACGTCAATCGCCGCGATGTCCCTCGTCTCCGAAAACATCGACAGCCTCAGTGAAGAGGTAACGCAGCAGGCAAAAAGCGTGGAACAGTCCGCTGCCGCAGTTACCAAGATGCTTGAGAGCATCAGGACGGTAACCGATACGCTGGTCGCCAACAACGTCAACGTGAAACAGCTCATGGAGGCTTCCGGTGTCGGACGAGAGCGGCTTGCCGATGTCGCCGCCGACATTTAGGGGATCGCCCGCGAGTCGGAGGGGCTTTTAGAGATCAACGCGGTGATGGAAAACATCGCCAGCCAGACGAACCTCCTGTCGATGAACGCCGCTATCGAAGCCGCCCACGCCGGAGAATCGGGCAAAGGTTTCGCCGTTGTCGCCGACGAGATCCGCAAACTCGCCGTATCCTCGGCGGAACAGTCGAAAACCATCTCGGCGGTACTGAAAAAGATCAAGTCCTCAATCGACAAGATCACCCTGTCCACCGGTTCCGTCCTCTCCGAATTCGAGTCCATCGACGGCGGCATCAAGACGGTTGCCCGGCAGGAAGGATCAATCCGAGACGCGATGGAGGAACAAGGCGAGGGGAGCCGCCTCATCCTTGAGGAGATCAGCCGCCTTAAAAAGATCTCCACCCTGGTCAAAGAGGGCGCTCAGGAGATGCTCAAAAAGAGCAAGTCGGTCATCAAGGAGAGCCGGAATCTCGAAGGCTTGTCCGCCGAGATCAAATTCAGTATGGACGAGATGGCTGTCGGCGTGGGCAATATCATCAGTTCTGTGCGCGATATGAACACGTCCGGCGGGACAAATAAGGAAAACATCGACACCCTCGTGGAAGAGGTGAGCCGCTTCAAGGTATCAAAACACCCGGTTTCTCGAAACCCGAACGGCGCGGAAACCGCCGTACCCGACTATGTGTGGGACGAGACCTTTGCCACCGGAGACAAGACCATCGACAGCCAGCACCAGATGCTCTTTGACGTGCTCAACCGGCTGCTTGCCGCTATGCGGACCGGAGAGGCGAAGGAGGAGTTGAAAAAGGCGGTGGACTTCCTCAACGAATACACGATCAAGCATTTCTTTGATGAAGAGCAGATTCAGCAACAGGCCCATTACCCCGATTACCCGAACCACCGCAAGATGCACGAGGCTTTTAAGGAGACGGTGCGGGAACTGGCCCACGAACTCATCCTGAATGGGGGGGGGGGCGCGACGACCTCATCGCCGAAGTCCGCAAAAAACTCGGCGACTGGCTCATCACCCACATCAAAGGACAGGACATCAAGCTCGGCGCGTATCTAAAGGGACACCATGGGCATGGCAATAAATAGCCCCTCCGGGGGCCCCGCAAGGGCTTTTCTTGGGAACGGCGTGGTGGAAGAGGACGGCGTTCCCCCTTCGGGGAAGGAAAGCCTTATCAGGGTTTATCACAAATGGCACCATAAATGGTGATGTAGATGAAGAAGCGTTAAGCCGGGAAATCTGAGGCTGTTGTGCGACGTGGTGGTGTACACCATTTTATATTATTTTATTAAAGTTGAGCCTGTTCCAAAACTCATTTGTATTTGGGGCAGTTCTGTCAGTTGACAAAGCGGTAAGGAATTAACCGCGAAGGCGAAGGCGGTTAGTAAACCGCTGAGGCGAATAAGGATAGAGGCGCGCTGATTTGACAGCCGGCTGGCTTTACAAGCGGTCTTGAAGGCGGCTTTCTGTGAAAGCTGACGAAACAGGCGGATTAGCGATAAAAGGCGCGGCTGCCGGTAAAGACTTTCCGCGCCTTCAGTACCGCAGTGCCGAAGCTGGTATCCAAGCGCCGCCTTTATTGGCGCCGCACCGTGTTGTGTAATTGTATAACGCCCCTAGCACAACCTAAGTGCGCCATGCGCAACCGTTGTGCCTGTTTCGGGCGCGGCATTGGGTACCTTTGCGGTTAAATTTTTTTGAAGGTTTGCTGTAAATATGGTTGTTCTAAGATTCGCTTGGAGTTTTGGAACAGGCTCAGTTACTATCATATTTTCCCATTATGACGATTCCGGTATGGACAGGCCATGATCTTGAATGTTTTGATTTTTGCGCTGATATGTTCTACGCTTACCCTTTTCCCGGAAAGCCGTTTGTTATATGCTTTTTCCCGCCCGGTTAACGGGCGGTTCTTGCTTG
>JAIRNN010000207.1 GCA_031257995.1 Spirochaetaceae bacterium
GGCAATAAACAACAAAATAAAACTAACGGTAAGGATGGAATATGGTTTCAGGAATATAGACAATTTGACAGCAACGGTAATGCTCAGATGCTCAGGCATTAACTTGGCGCTCCCAGGGAGGGCTTAAAAATTGCCCACACATACTGATGAAGCGTCGAAAATATTAATGGAAAAAATAAATAATGTACGGCACAACAGCGCATAACAGGACTGTATATGCCTCGATGCTAAAGTGCCCTTGCTCCCCGTATCATTCTATCCTTGTCCAGTCCGATAAACGGGATTCCAGTGTGCCGGTGTTTGTCCCGTTGTTATTCGAGCGGATATATTCCCGAATAGCGGGAATGATGACCCGCTCTTTCAGCTCCGGAAAAAAGGGAGGGAAAACGCCGGGAGACACAATCTTTTCCCCGGGCGGCGCGTGACCGAGCATTCCGGTATAGTAGCGCGTAAAGATCGTTTCCGTCACGCCGCGCATTGCGGAAAAGCCGTCCGTGATACCAAAAAAGGTTTCGGCATTCTGGGCCGCCCTGCCTTTCGCAAGAATCTCATTTTGGGCTTCCTCGCTGAAGAACCAGTTGGTAAACGCCGCCGCCGCACCCCGTGAACCCATGTTCCGGCAAACGCCGTAATAGACGACATTTGCCGTAGGGACGATCCGATCTTCGTGTTCTAGCCAACGGAAGTCAAGCGCAGCCCGGCGTTCCTCGGCCAATTTGAAGAAATCGGACACCTGCATGACAGAGAACAAGATCCGCCCGCCCGCCGCGAGCTTGTCAGGAGATTCGTAAGAATACTTGAAAGAAAAATCATCGTCGGCCTGTACTGAGCCGTTGGCGATGATGACCCATTCCCGCAACATCGCAAGTGCCGCCTTGAGCTTTGCATCGTCCCACGCAACCGGGTTCGCTGCGGCCGGGTTTGCCTCCCGCCAGTCGGCACCAAGCAACACCGTACTTAAAAACAAAAATTCCTCGTTCCAGAGCGGAGAAAATCCCACGCGCGTCCAGACATCGTTTTGCATAAGATTGTACGCCGTGCCCGCCTCTTGCAATCCGGTCAAGCTGAGGGAAAAAGGATCCGGCAGCAACGCGGCGTTGTTCCGGTCAAAAACAAGCACCTGTACGTCAAACGAAACCGGCAACAACACCTGATTGTCTTTCACCCGCCCGTCTTCCAGCAACCCCGGATAAAAAACGGTTTCCAGCGGGGTGCTTCCTTGATAGAAAGACATTACCGGCCTGAAAAGGGCAATCGTCCCCGAGCTATTCAGCCAGTTGCCAATAACAATATCGGGGCCATCCTTCTCCTCTGGCTTCATTTCCGCCAAACGCTCGCTCACATTGTCAAAATAAAACACTTCCGCCTTGTACGTGTCCTGCGCCGCATTGAAATATCCGGCGTACAACGCAACGACGCTTTGATCCGTCCATATCGTTACGATCTTCTTGCCGGAAGAATCACACCCCGCATAGAAAAGCGGGGTGGAGACGGCGCACAAGACACCGAGTGCCCGCGCGAAAAACAAACAGCGTTTACCGCGCACCGTTCAGTCCCAAACCGCTTCACGGACCATCGTTTGCGTCCGCTCATAGCCGACCGAAACAACACCCACCTTCGTCCCGCAGTAGTCCTCGATAAACGATATATAGGCTTTCGCCTCTTCGGGGAGATCGTCATAATGGCAAACCTCGGAAATCGGCCTTTTCCAGCCCTTGAAACACTGTAGCACCGGCTTTACCGCCGTCAGTTTTCCGATAGACGCGGGAAAATCGGCCGTTTCCTCCCCGTCAACTGTGTAGGCCACCGCCGCCTTGATCTCGTCCAACGTGTCGTATACATCAAGATGCGTCATCACGAGGCGGTCAATCGTATTCACCCAGCAGGCGTAACGCAGCGCAACGAGATCAAGATACCCGCATCGGCGCGGCCTCCCCGTCGTCACCCCGTATTCGCGCCCCGTCTCCCGGATAAACGCGCCCAAATCCCCTTCCGCCTCTTCACCGCTAAACTCAGTCGGGAACGGCCCGTTCCCCACCCGTGTCGAGTAAGCCTTGAATACGCCCAGCACCTTGTCCAACGACCGGGGCCCGATCCCCGCCCCGATAGCCGCGCCCGCCGCGCTCGACATCCCGCTTGACACAAACGGATACGTCCCCAAGTCAAGGTCAAGCAACGCCCCTTGCGCCCCTTCCAGGAGCACCCTGTCCCCCTTGTGCCGCTCCATAAACGCCGCCATATCAATCGCCATCGCCTCCAGGCGGTCCCGATACCCCGCGATAAAGTCGTAGTCGCCCTTACTAAGCTCGTCCAGCTTGTCCTTCCAGCCCACGTCGGCCACCCGGATCCCGTCACGGTCGCTCTTCATCGAATAGGTGATCCCGATCCCCCGCCCCGTCGTCCCGATAGGCTTCTTCCGCTTCGCATCCCGTTCCTTGTCGATCTCGATATAACTCGGCAGCACAATATGCGCCCGGTCCGAGATAAAAATCCGCCCCGTCGTATCGACCCCCTGCTCCTCAAGCAGCGCGATCTCCGCAAAAAGTGCCCTGGGGTCAATCACCATCCCCGACCCCAGTACCACCACCTTCCCCGGATACAGCGCACCTGACGGAATCAGGTGCAGCGCATACTGCCGTCCCCCCGACACAATCGTATGCCCCGCGTTCGCCCCGCCCGAAAAGCGCACGATAACATCCGCCTCTCCCGCCAGATAATCGACAATCTTCCCCTTTCCCTCATCGCCCCACTGAGCCCCAATAACTACGGTATTCATACCCCTAGTATACGGGCTTCAGCCGCCCGGAGACAAGAGTGCCCCTTCTTCCCCTGTGGAGAATTGAAAATGGATAAGGGAAAATAATAGGAGTGAACCGCTGTGGGGGAAGTCGCGGCTACTTCGTTGCCGACCTCTCGCTACAGCCAGCTCGAAACCGCGCCGCGCAAAGCACTTAGGCGGTTTTGAGCCGTCTTCCGCTATCTCCCTCTCCTAGTGCTAAACTTGACCCACAAAACGAAAGAATAAAACCCGCGAACAGCGACACGAACGGCATTGGGTAACCTTCATGCGCCGCTTGAATTCGGGTAAAACACAGGTCCAATCAACACTCCCAAAACAAAAGCTCGTGAGGTTCATGGTTATTCTGTAGGTCAAGTTTCGGCTAGAATACTCGCCGTATTTAGGCTTAACACCGCGCTGGATACAGGCTTAACACCCCGCCACATTTAGGCTAAACACCTCGCCGTATTTAGGCTTAACACCTCTTAAGCAAACAAAAAAACGTAACTATTCAGTCGAGGGGAAAGAGAGGCAAATTTGCACGAATTTATGTAACTATTCGGTTGATCAATGAAAACCAAAGAATTAACCACGGAAGGCACGGAATCACGCGGAATTTTACTCGGTTATCCTGTTTTTCCGCGTCTTGTCAATGGTTTTTCTTCCTGATTTTCCATGCGGCTGAATAGTTACAAACAAAAAAAAGGTCCGCAGATTGCGCCGTACACGGCGTTACAGATTTCACAGATTTAAGAGAGGTTTTGAAGCAAAAAATCTGGGTAATCTGGATCGTCATCTGGCGTAATCCGCAGTTAAACGTGATTTTTTTCATCTTTTTCGCGCTTTTTTCGTGTCAGACTTAGAGCTTATCCGCAAATAGGAAAGAGCCGATAAAGGAGGTATGAAAAGAGCAAAAGGAAGCGGGATCAAATCATGGGAACTGACGGAGGGGTTGTGGGAACGGGTCAAGGATTTCATCCCCCAAGGGAAACGGAAGGAAAACAAGACCTGTCAACGAAGGCCCGGGGCGGGACGGAAACCGATACCGCCCCGTCAGGTGCTGGAGGGTATCTTCTATGTGTTGCGAACGGGTATCCAGTGGAAG
>JAIRNN010000225.1 GCA_031257995.1 Spirochaetaceae bacterium
GATGCATGACATATCCTTACCGGGGACATTGCTGTAATCGACATTCACTACGAATGACCTTGATTTGTGGTATTATAAATTATGACAGGCTTCTTTAGGGTGTTATTAAACAAGTCTAATAAATATTTCTGATTTGGAAGATTTGACAAAATTGTTTGAACTGCCGTTTTCCGGACAAGGGCGGACATAGGTGTGTTGTTATACGGCCCATCCGTTTTCCATTCCCGCAGGGACGAGAGCAAGACGGGGCCTGTCGCGTTTATCTGCGGCGATCATTTTTGGGCAGTGTCGCAAAAACGGCAGGGACGCGTCCGGCACAACCGTTGTGCCGGACGCGCGGCATTGGGTGTCCCCGTGGGGAATGGAAATACAAAGGGGGAAGTCATGGCAACTTGCTACATCGTTGCCACGGCTTTCCCCGCCTTATGTTTTAGCCGGCTGCGCTATTCTTTCTGGTCGGCAAGGGCGCGCACCAACACCGGGAGGCCGTAGAGCCGGATAAAGCCCTTCGCGTCGGCGTGGTTGTAGAGGTCGCCGGTGGTGAAGCTGGCAATGTTCGCGTTGTAGAGAGACCGGGGAGAGGACGCGCCCGCCGATGAGATGGAACCTTTGTAAAGTTTCACCTTCACCGTGCCGGAAACTCGTTCCTGGGTCACGTCAACAAAGGCGGAGAGCGCCTCGCGGAGCGGGGTGAACCAGAGGCCGCCGTAGATGACCTCGCCCAGTTTGTCGCGGACAATCTGCTTGAAGGCGTAGGTTTGGCGGTCGAGGCAGAGGTGTTCCAGCTCGGCGTGGGCGTAGTAGAGGATTGAGCCGCCCGGAGTTTCGTAGACCCCCCGGCTCTTCATACCGACGACGCGGTTTTCCACGAGATCGGTGATCCCGACACCATGCGCCCCGCCAATCCGGTTGAGTTCCTTGATGAGGCTCACGCCGTCTAAGTTTTTGCCGTTGACCGCGACAGGGATGCCCTTCTCAAAGCCGATTTCGACGAGTTCCGGTTCGTCCGGCGCTTTTTCAGGCGGCACCGACATCTTGAGCATGTGTCCCAAGTCAGGCGCGTTGGCTGGGTCTTCCAATTCGAGACCCTCGTGGGAGATGTGCCAGAGATTGTCATCGCGGGAATACGAGTCATCCTTTTTCATCGGGACGGGAATGCCGCGTTTTTCGAGATACGCGATCTCCTCCTCGCGGCTTTTCAGTTCCCACGTCCGCCAGGGGGCGATGATCTCGATATCCGGCGCGAAAGCCATGACACCCAAGTCGAAGCGCACTTGGTCGTTCCCCTTGCCGGTCGCGCCGTGAGCAATAGCCGCCGCCCCTTCCCGCCGCGCATATTCGACAAGCGCCTTCGCGATGAGCGGACGCGCCGTTGACGTGCCCAAGAGATACTTGTCCTCGTACAACGCACCCGCCTTCAACGCCGGCCAGATGTACTCCTCGACATACTCCTTCTTCACGTCCGCGACAAAGCACTTCGCCGCCCCGGTATCCAGCGCCCGCTTTTTTATCGCCTCCCAATCGGCCTCTTGTCCCACATCGACACAGACCGCAATCGTCTCGTAACCACCGTTTTCCTTGAGCCACGGAATAATCACTGTCGTATCAAGCCCGCCCGAATACGCCAGCACCACTTTCTTCATATACACTCCTCAACACTCCTCGACATTCCTCGAATAGATTGCTTTGTTCTAGCATAACACGAATTCGGCGGCAAGGGAAGAGACGTGAAAAGATACCGGTGGGGGAAGTCTCCCCCTCGCTCCAGACCGCCGCCCGCAAGCGGGCTTAGGATCTTACGCTACCCCCTCTGCGGGGGTCAGCCCCCCGCAACGCCCCCGGATCATTGCCGGGCAATTTTTTGTGAGTTGTAAATGATATTTTTCATGCCTATATGGAGTATAGCCGTGATTTTTTTATTTTTTGTGCTTTTTTCACGTTCAATTAAAGCAACACGGCTGACAACCGCATATATATGGTACGAGGTGTTATCTATGAGAACGCACAGGCAGTTACAACAAAACGTCTGGTATGAAGTGGGCACGGAGATAAATATCCGCCGAGCCGCTATTCCAGTTGCCGTTGGCGGAGACGCTCTTCTTCCGCATACTCCGCGAGGCGAAAAAGCGCTTCGGCTTCGAGGTATGCGGACTGAAAGTTGAGGGGGCACGGCTCACGTTTTACATCAAGCCCGATGACGGCTTGCAACTCCCGAAGATAATGCAGTTTTTGAAGCAGACGTTTTCTATCCGCTTCAACGCGCTGACGGGCAGGACAGGCCACGTCTGGGGAGACCGGTACTGGTCGGATATCTTGGCGGGGGAGCCGCCTGAGCGGGCGAAAGCGGTGGACTGGGATGTGGTGAAAGTAACGGCGGAAAAGCCGATACCGGCAGACACGACCTACACGCTGACTTGGGACAGTCTCCGGTCGCCTGGAGTGACGCTAAAAACCGAGATTTCGGTCAAAAACGCTTCCAAACCCGCATCCTCGCCCGGATAACGGCCCACTTTACGGCCCAAAGGGGTTACAGACAGTCTCAAGCGTTCCGGCCCAAGATGGCCACAAAAGAGGTCTTCCCGTCCTCGCAACATAATTTTGAAACAGCCTCATATCTATTGCTATTTCTCAAGTAGAAGCACTATACTAATATAGATTTGGTGAATCTGGATACTGATCCTAGGGAACCTGGGTTGCTGGGCATCTTACATCCTCTGGCTACCCCGCTCATCCGCCGAAATTCCGGAACAGGTGGAAGCGACTCCTGAAAATTTCAAGGCCCTTCACTAGGGCAAAACTGCCCCGCGTGATGTCTGCGCGGGTCTTTACTGCGGATGTGCGCCGGATTGCCGGGTGAAGGCCCGCTTTCCCCGGAACTGGGTGATCAACATTCCCAAGAAAAGGAATATGCCCAGATAGCCCATATAGGGATAGACGATATTCACTAGGGTGGCAAAGGGCAAATGTCCACCGAAGAAGGCAATGAGCCCCAAGATAATAACGGACAGACGGAATTTAAGGCCGTTTTCATCGGATGAGATTTTATTGCAGCTTGACCAGAGCATGGGGACCGCCGTGGTATAGATCCCGGCATACATGATGATAGAAAAGACAATCCCCGATCCGGGAAAAAGCAGGTTGGCAACAAAGACTGCGGGAACGTTTTTATCGTAAATCAGGGGTATATAGGCCATCATGCCATAACTCACCGCCATAGCGGTTAGGATAAAGGCCCCGCATCCCAAGAAGCCGCTGAGGGTCACTTCCCGGCGGTTTTGGTTAGTCCGGCCGACGCCTGCCAGAAAGGGCAGAATGGTAACCGCGCAGAAACTCGCGTAGGTAAGGCCGGAAAACCACCAGTATTTTGTCGCTTTGGTCACGGACAGGGTGGACAAGGCCGCATCGGCGGTGCGGATTCCGTCAAAATTGGTGATAATCGCCGCCAAACCGATAAAAATAATAAAAAGAATGATGATGGGACCGATCCGGCCTACCACGGATACTAGCCGGTTGAGACCGAGGAGTACCGTTATCAGGGATAACACGGACATGACGGCCCTGCCGATTATTGCGGAGATTCCATAAAATTCAAAGAGCAATGCCCCGGCGCCGGATATCATAATGACATAAACCATAAAGAGAAAGACCGGGGTGATCCATTTGAAAATGGTCCCGATGATATTCCCGCAGTAATGCTCGAAAATCGCGTTGGTATCCTCAAGCATCAGTATCTGGGCATCTTGAATGGTAATAGTGGTAAACCAGAGGAACAGTGCCAAGGAGATCAAGCCTCCCAGCCCGCTACAAAGGACACCATAGGAGGTAAAAAACTGCATAACTTCCTGTCCGCTGGCAAAACCCGATCCAATCAAAAACGCGACAATAGATCCGCTGTATTTGACCACGTTTCCCAGACGCACTCCTTCGCTTTTCACCCTGTACCTCCCCGGTTAAAAATCATGGGGGCCGTCCCTGCGGCTCCCATAGTGCTACTTCCCCTAAAATTCAACGATACTGCCTATGTTTTTCCGCAGGGCGCTTTCATAGATCCTGCGGGCGGTAACCACGTCAAGCACCGCGCTGCCGGTCGTTTTAAAGAGGGTGATTTCCTCGTCCGTAACGCGTCCCGAAACCTTTCCCGCAATCGCCTCTCCCAGCTCGCCGGTCAGACGGTCCGCACTATAGGTTCCCTTCTTGATCGGAATGATAAAGTCTCCCGCCTCATTTAATACGCCATCCCGGGTATCCACATAGACCTTGTCGGCATTGAGGATGAGGTACTCGTCAATCTCCTGCATTGCCGGAGTATAGGCCCCAACACCGTTAATGTGGGCGCCTTTTTTTACCAGCCTTCCATTAAAGGTCGGGGTAGTGGTGGTGGTTACGCTGGTGATGATGTCCGCCCCTTCCACCGCCTCCTCGGAGGATTTTGCCGTGGCAATCGTTACCCCAAACCGGGCCCCCAAGATTTCGGTCATCCGCTTGGAGAAATGTGCCGCCCGTTCGGTGCTGATATCAAAAACCCGGACTTCTTTTATGGGACGGACGGTTAGTACCGCCTCCAATTGGGTTTCCGCTTGCCCGCCGGTACCGAAGAGGGCAAAGATCCGACTGTCTTTCCGGGCCAATATGTCGGTGGCCGCCCCCGATACCGCACCGGTTCTGACCCGGGTAAGGTAGGTCCCGTCCATCAAACTGCACACCTCTCCGGTTTCATTATTAACCAATACCATGGTGGCGGGTACGCTGGTAAGTCCCTTTTCGATATTTTTGGGGTACACCGAAACGATTTTAACGCCTAGTGCCCGTGCCTCCGCAGCATAGCCGGGCATATACAGGCTCTGTCCCTCATATTCCGGAACGTCCAAGTTCACTCGTAAGGGCACGTTGCTTTTACCCAAGGAGTACAGTTTCAGAGCATCCTTATCGGCCTCAATAGCGTCCTTCATGGTAAAGACATTTTTCATGTCTTCTTGTTTTAATACGACGATTTTCATAGCATCCTCCTCTTTATTTTTCCGCCTCCGCAGTACCTTCCTGCACCGGGGCTTCCTCTTCTTTTTTTCTCAGACTTAAGAGCATCGAAACCGCGCTGTAAAGGATAACGATGACCGCCAGCCATTGAAGCATGGACACATTGAGGCTCTTTACCACAAAAGCGGCGATCAAAACCCCTATGGTACCGAAGATCGAGGTAAAAAGGGTGATCTTCCGGGAGTAGGTATCGTATTTAATAAACTGCATGCTTCCCACCGGAACGGAGAAGGTGCAGGCCCCCATCATGATGGGAAAAGCAACCCCGGGGTTCAGGCCCAAGGCATACACGGTGGCCATGGTCAGGGCATAGGAACCGATGCCGATATTGTTCAGAGCCCCGTAGATGAGGGAGAGAATCCCCAAGGCAACGAGTTTTATCCCGATCAGGCTCGTCGCTTCCCCGCCGCTAGGGTAGACCCCGAATTTACCGGCCAGGATCAACGCGGCGGCCACGAAAAGACCGGCGGCGACGAATTTTTTGATGATGTTGCCCGGCAGTTTAACCACGAACCGGGGGCTGATATAGGCGCCGACTACTTGGGCCACGATGGGGATGATGAGGGTAGCAAGCCCCACATTTATCGATGAAATATAGGCCAAGGCCATAACCGCCACGGGAATAACACATTCGGTGTTGAGAGTTCCCGGCAGTTTTTTGGTGGATACCCATTTCAGCTTTGGATAAATTGACGCGCCGATGGCAAAATCCGAAATTCCAAAGGTAGACAAGAGAAACAGGAAAAAGGAGACAATCCCCATAACGATGGGGTTTCCCGGTTCTTTGAAGGTTTGTCCCCGGTGGGCAACAAGATCCCGAATGAAGAAAAAGGCAAAGATGCCGTTGACGATTACCACTAAGGCAAGAATAACCATTACGATACTCATTTAGTACCCCCATTAAAGTTTATAATCTAAGTATAGCACGCTAAAAAAAAAGTGTCAAATGAGTCTGTTCCAAAACTCATTTGTATTGTGGAGTATTACTGTCAGTTGACAAAGCGGTAAGGAATTAACCGCGAAGGCGAAGGCGGTTGGTAAACCGCTGAGGTGAATAAGGATAGAGGCGCGCTGATTTGACAGCCGGTTGGCTTTACAAGCAGTCTTAAAGGCGGCTTTCTGTGAAAGCTGACAAAACAGACGGATTGGCGGTAAAAGGCGCGGCTGCCGGTAAAGACCTTCCGCGCCTTCAGTACCGCGGCGCCGAAGCTGGTATCCAAGCGCCGCCTTTATTGGTACCGCGCCATGCTGCATAACCGCGCTAACGCCCCTAGCACAACCCTAGTTGTGACTTGACACAACCGTTGTGCCTGTTTCGGGCGCGGCAAATGGGCGCCTTAGCGGTTAAATTTAACTGAGGACTGACGGTAATACGGGTAGTCCAAGGTTTGTACGGGGTTTTGAAACGGATAATAGCATCAATAGATAAAGAGGGGGGAAGTCGCGGCAAGTTTTGCCGACCCCTCGCTCCAGCCGCCGCAAAAGCCGGGGTGAGCAGATCCAAGGGTCTTGGGTCAGCAGATCAACGGGTAGGGGACAGCGAGGCTCCACTCGTTGGTTGCATCTTTTCTCCGCGTCACTCCGCGCCCTCCGTGGTTATATTCTTTGTGATGGGGGCGTTGCGGGGGTGTCCTCCGGGGCCCTGTTGCGTTTATCTGCCTTGAAACATTTATGGGCGCCGTGCCGCAGGAATGGCAGAAACGCGCCTGGCACAACCGTTGTGCCCGTTTTGCGCGAGGCATTGGGGGTCCCGCAGCGGGGGTAAGCGTAAGACCGCAGAGATGGAGCGGAAGGAGAGGCTTCCCCTTTTTTATTTTCTTAAGTGAAACACTATAACGCGGAAGTTTGCAATTTTCCCGTTTTTCTGTTATCATAGGATAGTATGTTGGCGCAGTCGCAAAAGCTAGGTGTTTCTCTGGAGCAAGGGCTCCGTTTGAGTCAGCAGATGCTGCACTCGATCAAACTCATGGAGTTGCCGGTGATGGAGTTACGGGAACGGATCGAGGCGGAGGTAGCGGCGAACCCGGCGCTTGATGTTGTCGAGGAGTCGAAGGAAGACGCGCCACGGGAAAAGCCGTATACGGACGATGGTGACGAAAACTTTTTTGAAACGGCGATTATGATGCCGCTTTACGCGAACCGCGCCTCTTCGGGAGAGGATGACGAGAAACGGCAGTTTTTGGAGGGGGCGGTCTCACGGCCGGAGAGTCTTCAGGATCATCTGCTCTGGCAGTTTCGGCTGCAAACGCTGAACGGAGATGTCCGCCGTATCGGGGAACTTTTGATCGGTAATTTGGACGAGGACGGGTTTCACTTAGTTTCCCCTGCCGAGTTGCTTCCGGGGGAAGATCCGGGGAAGATCGGGGCGGCGTTGTCCGTGATCCGGGCACTTGACCCGCAGGGCTGCGCGACATCGGATTACCGGGAGTCTCTGGCGGTGCAGGGAAGGTTGCGTTTCGGCGGGGAGAACGGCTCAAACGCCGAATGCGCCCGAAGCGGTGTGGAAATCGAAATGTTGCTCCCTTATCTGGGCGAGCTTGAGAAGGGGAAGTTTTCCTTGGTTGCGAAACTGACGGGCATAAAGGCGGAGCGGGCGGCGTTTCTCTTTACGTGTATCAAGGAACTCTCGCCGTTTCCCGGGCGGCAGTATTCCGGCGGGGTCGATTCGGAGGCGGGGGTACGGTTTGTCGTGCCGGACATCGAGGTCTACCGGAAGGACGGCGAACTGGTCATACGGTTAAACGACGACGAAATTCCGGCGTTGCAGGTGAATCCTTTTTTCGCCGAGTTGAAGAAATACAAGCAGGACGATCAGAGTACGAGGGACTTTGTCAACGAGAATATCGCGAACGCGAAGTGGTTCATCAATGCGGTGCAGAGAAGGAACCACACATTGCTGCGGGTAACGCGCGCGATTGTCGAGCGGCAGAAGGCATTTTTTGAAAAAGGATCGGCGCACATTGCCCCGCTCACCCGACACGACATCGCCGAAACGCTGGAACTGGACGACTCGACGATCTCCCGCATGGCAAGCAGCAAATATATCCAGACGGAATGGGGCATCTACGGGATGGGCCACTTCTTTTCAAACGCGATCACCGGGCAGGGTTCGCAGGGTTCGCCCTTCTCAAAAACCGGGGTCAAGGAAGTTATCCGTGAGATCATCGCCCATTCCGAGAAACACGCTTCGGACAGCGAGATCGCGCGGATACTTGAGGAACGGGGCATCAAAATCGCCCGCCGCACCGTAGCCAAATACCGGAACGAACTCTAGCCTCACGGGGGGTTTCCTTGGGCGTGTCGTGAAGGGTGGTGCCCCGTAACGCGCCTTATTGTCTATGTTGCGCTTTCGTGGTTAATTACCAACACCTTTTTCTGCATTTCCAAATAGACCGATTGCGCGGTTTTCCTATTTGCATGGCGTTGTTTCAATAAGTCCTTCTCCAACAGGTTAATACCTGGAACCTTTAAAATATTATCGATACGCGCTCTATGACCGGCACACGCCACATGAAACGCGTCTTTGGGCATTTCCTTGTACCGAAATTCCGGGCGGGTTGAATAGGTATTCGCTGCGGATTGATAGCGTTCCGCGTCTTGCAAAACCTCAAGGGCAAGAAACGCCTCGCCAAACTCTTGGAGGGCTTTTGCCAGGCTGGTTTTGGCTTTTGTGTCTTGCGGGGAACAAACCTCACGTTCCTGGGTGAGAAACGTATATTCAGCACTAAAAAGAGTCCGCAGATCCCCATCGGCGCGAGATTGCGCTTCCCAAAACGCTTCAAGCCCAAGAGTAAGTCCCTTTCTATAATTTATCCTGCCCTCGTGTTCAAGACCATCCGTGTCAAGCCATTTCCGCCCTTGATCAATGGCGGGCGTGCTGCCGTATACTTTAGCGAGTAAGACAGTCCGGTCCAAAAGCCGCATCCGCTTCCGATAAATTATACCCGGCTTTTATGAGAAAATCCGCTACGTGCAGTTTTTTGGCGACTTTCGCCAGATAAGGCTGCAAAGGAATGGCTGCCTGAAGAGTATGCGCTTCCTCGTCTTTTCCGGCATCCCATAATTTGCACACTTGCATCATAATAGCCGCTTTTTCTTTCTCCGTCATTTTTTTCTCCATCAACTAAGATGTTTCAAGTCTACGCCAAACAAAGCCGGAATTCAAACCTTCGTTGGTGTCAGGCAATATAAACGTATAGGATTTTTCGCCAGGAACCACACGAACAGGCACGAACTGTTTCTTCGATATCCTTTTTCTCCGTTCGTGTGGGTTGTGGTTACATTTTATGTCTATGTGTTTATCCTGTATTTCTTGAGCCTGTTCCAAAACTCATTTGTATTTGGATATTTTGTTAGTTGACAAAGCGATAAGGAATTAACCGCAAAGGCGAAGGCGGTTAGTAAACCGCCGAGGCGAATAAGGATGGGGTTTGCCAGTTTGATAACCCGTCGGCTTTACCGGCGCTATTGAACACGGCCTTCACAGAAGGCTTGCTAAACAGAAGGATTAACGGTAGTACGCGAAGTTGCCGGTGAAAACCTTCCGCGCCTTCAGTACTGCGGTGCCGAAGCCGGTATCCAAGCGCCGCCTTTATTGGCGCCGCACCGTGTTGTGTAATTGTATAACGCCCCTGGCACAACCCTAGTTGTGACTTGACACAACCGTTGTGCCTGTTTCGGACGCGGCATTGGGCGCCTTCGCGGTTAAATTTTCTTGAAAGTTTGCTGTTAATGTGGTTCGTCTAAGATTTGCTTGGGGTTTTGGAACAGGCTCTTTTGTCATGAAGTTTGCATTTTTCCCGCGTTTCTGTTATCATTGGTCTATTCTGCGGCAGATGGGGGGTATTGCGGAGGGCGGGCCACCCGCAGAGGGAGTAGCGGAATACTGCGTGGAGGGAGGGACGACTGGAGCGAGGGGTCGGCAATGAAGTAGCCGCGACTTCCTCCTCTGAAACGATAACTGATCTTAAGGAAGGGTTAATTGACGATTGCACAGGAAGACGCTTTGTATGAATTTCTTGATAACGCGCGGAAGCCTTTTACGCTGAAGGATATAACGCAGGCAGTACGCAGTGTGGAACGGACGGGGGGTGTAAAACTCGCCACACAGATTGCGCTGTTGCTCCAGTCACGGCGGCTGGTGTTTGAAAGTGAGAAAAATTACTTTCTGTCCCGACGGGCGCTTTTTGAAAAGGCACGTTTTGTTATTCAGCCGAGTAATTCTGAGCTGATGAACGGTGTCTTGATCCCCGGACACCGCTGTGTCCCGTTTGTGAATCCGCTGATTCCGCCGCATCAGTATACGTTTTATTTTCGGGAGAAGCTCTGTCCGGTGGATTCTCTGGAGGGCGCGCCAGAGGACTTTTATCCTTACTATTCGATTTTCGGCGAGGAGTACGCGCCGCACTATATCGCCGGGGACAACAAGGAAAACGAAACGGCGTTCAGTCTTGACCCGGATGAAGAGCCGCCTGAGGTATCCATCCGCGCTTTCGATATGCGCGCCATCTTCCGCGAAATTGGCTTCGTTCCAGGCGACCGGTTTGTGGCAACGGCACGCGACTGGAAAACCGGCAGTTTTGATCTCGAACACGTGAAAGGCGATGCGTGGAGTGAGGAGGATTTACACGCTTGGACGGAGGCTACTGAGAAGGGGTTTTTCCAGATGTTTGAAAACTTAGGTCCGGGGTTTTCCTGCGAGGAACAGCTTGCGTGGGCCTTTTTTTACGGTGGTGAGCGGATGCGGCGTGTCCCCGCCTATTCGCTTGAAGATTTTCTCTTTCGGAAGACGGAAAAGATCGACACGGTTCCGTTCGGCATCGAGACTCGGTTCTGGTGGACGGGCAAGGATATTCCCGATTTCGATGGTTTGCGCGGCATGATGACCCAGAGCGACCAGACACCGATTGAGGATCTGCTTGCGCGGAACGGTATCCCCGTCTCTGAGTTTGTGTTGCAGGCATTCGCGCGCGACGCTCTTTACCGGAACGATGTGAATATTGGGAACCTGCTCCAGCGTATCATTCCGCCGTCTATCCGCCTTGACCGATGGTGTCTCGAATTTGTCTGTCAATACCTCATCGACATTCTGGCGGACTTTGCCTCGACCTACTCCATATTCAAAGACAAGGTGATGGGCCCGATCCGTCAGCGGGTCGGTGAACTCCACACCGCCGTTATCGACCTTTCCGCCCGGCTTACTAAAGGCGAGATCAACAAATCGTGGCTGCCGATGCACACGTTTATTGTGCTTTCCCAGATACAAAACCATTCCGCCAGTCTGCTGGAAGATCTTGATATGGAAGACGAACTTCCGGAACAGGAGCTCGCCATCATGGACGCGACGCTCGACACGATGATCGACACCTACGAGGACGTGCGGGAGATGGTAGATGAGGCGCTGTCGAATTTTCGGCAAAGCAATTTCAGCCTGGTGAAAACGGACGAGGCCGCAGGGGAAAAGTGGCTTACCGTACAGCTTTCTTTGGGCGGCACGGACATCTGGCGGCGGGCGGCGGTCCCGGCCGCATTCCGGCTTTTCGAGATGCAACGGATCATTCACGCCGTCTTTTCCTGGAGCGGGCACATCAAGTCCCGGTTTACCACCGACTACAAGATCGTGAATGGCATCGCCGGTAAAGACCGGACCATTGATCTGGGGCAGCCCCTCGGCGTTCTCGCCGAAAATAGCCTTTCTGAGTTTCTCTACGAGTACGGCCTCAACTGGACGGTGAAGGTGATGGTACTGTCAAAACAAACGGCCCCCGACAGCGGCCGTGTGAGTTGTCTCGCGGGAGAGGGAGTCGCGCCCAACGAGAAAATCGAGGGTCCGCTCCGTTACCGCCGGTTACTTTCCCATCGGGAAAACGGCAGCAAGGACGAACAGGCAGCGGCGGCGGCCCTGCTCGGCGAAGACTATGACACGGCGAAATTTGACATCCACGATTGCAACCGCATGTTGAAAGAGTTGTTTGGAGAATAGGGGCCCTGCGGGAATGGAAAATTGAGCCTGTTTCAAAACCCATTTGTATTGGGGTATTTCTGTCAGTTGACAAAGCGGAAGAAATTAACCGCAAAGGCGAAGAAGGATGGAGACGTACTGGTTTGATAGCCTGTCTGCTTTACCGGCACTATTGAAGTCGGCCTTCTATGAAGGCTGGCAAAACAGACAGATTGGCGTTAGAACGCACGCCTGTCTGAAAAACCCTTCTGCGCATCAGTACTGCGGTGCTGATGCTTGAATAAAAAGGCGGGGCCTTTATTGGCACCGCACCGTGTTGTGTAATTGTATAACGCCCTCAATGTTTCGGGCGCGGCATTGGGTGCCTTTGCGGTTAAATTTTTATGAAGGTTCGCTGTAAATGCGGTTGTTCCAAGATTCGTTTGGCGTTTTAAAACAGCCTCAATTGAAAATGGATAATGATGAGGCCGTTTCAAAACTGCACGGTGCGGGGGCGGGCAGAGTTCTTCTTATGTCCATCTTTGACCGGGATGCATTGGGTTTGCTGTAACCTCTTTCGGGCCGACACCTCCACTTCCCGAAGGGTTGACCCCTTCCGTCCATCTCTTGACAAAAAAACGGGCGGTACGTTAAAGTATAGGTCTATGGAGAAGGTTCTCCGTGTTGTTAATAAGTTGTTAATAAGTTGTGCTGAAGGAGGGGAAAATTGTGTGTTTTTATAAGTACGGACGGCTGTCCGCTAAGTACTTAAAATATCTTTTGTAAATACTTATAGTATAATAACTTATAAATGATGTTTATGGATTCTTTTCGTAGAAAAACGAGGTGGCGGTATCTGGATTATACGATGCTTGTTTCCGATTGTTAATAACTTGTGAATAACAGTGGGGTTTGGAGTAAAAAAAATGTTGGAGAAAAGTCAACAGGCTATTTGGCAGGAAGTACAAGAGTATCTCAATTCAACGCTCAGCGAGATAGAGTATGTCTGGGTATCGCCTTTGATGTGCGCTGGGCTTTCCGGTACGGAGATCAATCTCAACGCGCCGACAAAACTACATGCCGAAAAGACATCCAAAAAGTACGCGCCGCTCATCGCAAAAGCGGTGCGCGAGATTACGGGACAAACGGTCACGGTGTCGGTCTCTTGTCAAGCTGAAGCCGCGCCGCCTGAGTCAAAAAGTACCGGGAAGGTGGAGAAAAATGCGCCGGGAATCACAACGCTTAAAAAAGCGAGTACCGCATCACCGGTTTCGCAAACGGTAAATGTTACGGTAACTGCCGAAACAAATACTACGGCAACTGTTGCGGCACCCGTTGCAACAACTGTTCCCGCCCGTTTTCGGATTCCGAAGAAGACTATTGGCGAGCCCTTGCACCCCGATTATACCTTTGACCGATATATCGTCGGCGACAACAACAGTTTTGCGGCAAACGCGGCAAAGGCGGTCAGCAAAAATCCGGGCGCCGCATATAACCCGCTTCTCATTTACGGCGGCGTTGGTCTTGGCAAAACCCATCTTATGCAGGCGATCGGCGATGCCCTCTTGGATCAGTACAAAGTCATCTATATCACAGCCGAGAGTTTTACCAATGAGTTTATCCAATGTACCGGCGCGATTTCTCAGCGGAACAGGATGTCGGCATTCAAAAACAAGTATCGGTATGTGGACGCGCTACTCATCGATGACATTCATTTTTTCAGTAATAAGGACGGATCCCAAGAGGAGTTGTTCCATACGTTCAACGCGCTGTATGATGCAAACAAGCAAATCATTTTCACCTGCGACCGGCCGATTGCCGAGTTGAAAAATATCGCGGACCGGCTAAAAAGCCGGTTCAAACGCGGCCTGAACGTTGACCTGAAGCCGCCGAATTACGAGACGAAATGCGCGATTCTCCGTTCAAAACTGGCAAACAAAACAGTAACCATTCCCGATTCTGTCATTGACCTGATAAGCAACAATGTTTCTACCAATATTCGGGACCTCGAATCGGTGCTTACCAAGATTGTGGCCTATGCGGAACTGGTCAACAAGTCAATTACGCTGGAGATCGCGCAGGAGCAGTTGCGAGATTTGTTTGTTAATACGTCCCGTCCGGCCTCCGGCATTACTATGGAGATGATTGTCCGCGCGGTTGCCGACCATTTTGAGCTGACTCCCAACGAGATCAAGGCCAAGCAAAAGACCAAGGGCATCCTCTATCCTCGCCAGCTCGCCATGCACATTGCCCGGCAAATTACCGACTACACGTTTGAGGAAATCGGCGGGTATTTCGGCAAGGACCATTCCACCGCGATATACGGCGACAAGGCGGTAAGCCGTCGGATACACGCGAATCCCGCAGAGGAAAACGTCATTCAAAGCCTCATCCGGACGGTACAGGCGATGTCGAATTAACGGATACTCACACCCCATTCTATAGTAGAGTTATTTAGAAACCTCAAGCTTCTAAACAACTTCCGCTAAAAAATGCGGTTTTGTAAGGCTTTAGTGTAGGGCTTTTAAGCCCCAAAAACCGCAAGACTTGAAACGGACTTTAGTCCGCGACAACCAACCGGGTTGTTGAACAAGTCCAGTGCTTCTACCGAGAAAATATAAAGCGGGAGAGTGGATGGGGGATACCCAATGCCGCACACGAAACGGGCGCAAGGTTGGGGCCCAAAAATGCTCAGCCACAAATAAAAGCAACAGGCCCCGTCTCCCCCTCGCTCCTGCCCTGCGGTCTTACGCTACCCCTCTAATCCGTGTCATCTGTGATCTCCCGTGACTTTACCCGTTACCGGAAAAACCGCCGGTCAGCTAGGGATGTTTCCTTTGACCTCGCCGGCGGCATGGTTGAATGTCCCGCCATACAAAGACGCATAAACGCCGCCGCCCTCCTTGCTGGTGTTACCCGTGATCAGTCCGCCTGACATATTGAATGTGCCGAAGGCTCCTATGTACACGCCGCCGCCCTCTTTGACGGACGTATTCCCCCGGATTTCCCCGCCTGACATATTCATAGTACCCTCGCCCTCAATGAACACGCCGCCGCCTTTGAGCGCGTGAGAATTGTCACCGTTTGACTCGATGATTCCGCCTGTCATAGTGAAGGTGGACTGCCCGTTCACGTAGACCCCGCCGCCCGAAGCGGCGCCGCCGCCCTGAGCGCCCCCGCCATTGGTGTAGTCGTTGCGGTTGTTTTTGATGACGCCCCCGGACATGGTCATACTGCCCTGGTAGATCATAACCGCGCCGCCGCTTGCGCCGGTATTCCCGCTGATCTCTCCTCCCGCCATGATGAATTCGCCTGCGGCATGGGGTGTCCCGATGCATACGGCCCCGCCCCACAACTGGTTAGCGCCGGTAAGGACGAGCTTTTCACCCAGCGTTACCTTATTGTTGGTGATGAGCAGAACCTGTCCGTCCTCGTTCTTCTTTCTGTTCACGTCCAGAATTCCGCCTGCTACGGGATCCCCTTGGAGGACGATGGGCGGATAGTTGCCCGCTCCCGTAACCTCGACCATTGATTCGTTGCCCCCCAAAGAACGCGGCGCGATTATCCTCCCTTTGATGATGATGACCGCGCTTTCGCCCGCCGGCCAGTTTCCGCTCCGGTAAACCGCCCTTATGCGGGACAACGCGGCCGGGACGGATGCGAGCATGGACGAACTGTCGGTTCCGGTATGGGAATCGTTCCCGTCCTCGGAAACATACCAGACACGGCTTTGCGGTATTGACGGCGACGGCGGCGGCGGTTCTTGCGGATGGGCCTCCTCCTTGCCGGGATCGGCGGTCTGGCCATCCTTAGAACCGAAATCAAGAAACGAGAGCTTATCGCACCCTGATATACCAATCAGAAAAACAAACGTCACGCAAAGACGAAATGGCAAAAAGAAAAATTTGCTGTTCAAGATGTACTCCTCTTATGCTGTATAGAAATTCTTAACGATATCACAACATATACTACTAATATACAGAAAATTTTGCCGCGAGGCAAGAGAAAAAGGCAATTTTCTACGGTAAACGCACGAAAATACAATTGAGGCGCGTTCAAAACCGGTATAAAATCTAGCCAAACGTTACACCGGGGCGAGGCATCCTTGATGCCTTCGGGGAGTGGGTTTGCCGGGACCTTGGCGCATTTATCTACCTTGAAACATTTATGGGTGCCGTACTGCCGGAATGATTAAATAATCCCCGCCCTGAAGGGCGGAGTATTGAAGATTTCTCCTTGAAGTCTTTGCGTATGCGGGGAAACAAATCCCCCGCACCCCCAAATTTACGCCCTAAAGGGCGGGGAATTAACCCTAGAGGGATTAAACGCGCCTAGCATAACCCTAGTTGTGACTTGACACAACCGTTGCGCCCGTTTCGCGCGCGGTAACGGGTGCCGCATAGCCGTCCGCAGGCAGCGGCTCTCCGGCCTGCCGACAAGCCATCACACTAGATGGCACAGAGTGACACAGCCGCATGGAGGCAGCGTTCAAGCGGCGTATCGACATGTTATCTCAGTAAATAGTACCGTGAGTGCCCCGCAGACTTTATTGCTTAACTTGTTGTCAGTGGGAAGCCGCGGCAAATTGCCGGCCCCTCGCTTCTGCCCGCTCTCCGGTCGATATGGCCGCACCTACGGCGCGTCCACACCTCCCTCCGTTTGGTCATCCCCTATCCCCTCTGCGGCGCCCAATGCCGCACACGAAACATTGAGCGTGTTTTAGCATTTCTACAGCACGGCGCCCATAAATATTTCGCCGTAATAAAAGCAACAGGGCCCCGGTAGCCCCCACAACGCCCCCGGCCTTTAATCACAGCTTCAATCACGGGCTTTCATTACGGCTTTAATCACGGGGAACCGCAGATTTCACAGATTAAAGAGAGGCGCGGTATGAAAAGTCCGCGTTCATCTGCTTCATCCGCATTCATCCTATGTTATTTTGTCAAGCAGAGACCTCCTTTTTCTCCAACTTTTTTATTTTATAATAACGCGGTTTCTTTGCCAAAGCCTCGTTACTCATCCCACAGTAGTATTCCCGCCGCTTCATCAGCAGCTGCGCCAGCCCCGCTGTCTTCCGCGCCGCCGCCGCGCTCTTCTTCTTGCCCGTCCTCCCCGTTAATTCCCCGTATTTCGCGAACAGCGGCCCCTTCCCGCCCCCCGCCATCACCCATACCCCCCAGCACGACAGCCCGTGCCGGACGGCAAAAATGACTCCCCGCTACGCTCCCGTACCGCTCCGTTTTCCCCGAACAATCCGCCCGCGGCGTAAGTCCCGCGTAACCGGCCGCCCGTCCCCAGGCACGCCGGCAGCGCCGCCGCTATTTCTATCCCTATACCGGGGACGCTCAAAATATGCGGCGCAAGCTCTTTGCCCTTCGCCCGCTCCGCCCCTTTCTCTTTCATCCCCCCAAGCCGCGTCTCAAACAGTGCGCGCCGCTCCTCCGGCAGCCCGGCGCGTCCCCGCATCTCCTC
>JAIRNN010000226.1 GCA_031257995.1 Spirochaetaceae bacterium
GATGAGGCGGCGCTTCTTTACAACACCCGCCGCCCTCATTTAGCCCTTAACTATGAAACGCCTGAAAATATGCGCCGTAAAAGCGCATAAAAACTGTCAACCTATTCCAAGACTTGACAGAATTTTCCATTATCCCCTTTCCATTTTCAATTCCCCGGAGGGGGAGACTTCCCCTTATATTGCTTAATCAGAGGTTGTCCTTTCCCAGAATGGCACCCATTTGCCGCGCGCGAAACGTTGAGCGCGTTTTGGCATTTCTGCTGCACGGTGCGGTGCCAATAAAGGCGGCGCTTAAATAAAAACCTGCGGCACCGCGGAGACACCGTCACACTCTCCCAGCACGGCACTCCCAAGGAAAACCCCGCCGGGGCCCCCGTAGGGGGATATTGCCGCGACCTCCTTTTACGCCGACCCCTGAGAAAAGCCCCTGCGGGGCCTTGACCGTTTTGCGAGGTGTGGTATGCTGGAAAACGGTTGTATGAACGAAATTTACTTTTGGAGATGGTATGGATATCCAACTGTAGGAACTCATTGAAAAGATAAAGAAAGAGGGGATTGAGTCCGCGCAAGCGAATGCGGCTGCCGGCTGTTAATCGAAATCACGGGGTCAGTTTCTGCCCCAGCCGTATTGTATAATCGGTAGCTGTTATTCCTTTCTCCCTGCACTATACCAGACAACCGCATCTTTTATCATAGCTTCGCCATCCGCAGTTAAATGTGAGAGGCTGTTTCAAAACCTAAAGTTTTGAAACAGCAACCTCTAAAAACGCAGTTTTGAAGGCTTCAGCCCGGCTTTAGCGAAGGGCTTTAGACCTGAGAAACTGCATAGCCTGTTTCAAAACTCGCTCGTGTTTTGAAACAGGCTCATGATGCTCTGTTTATACCAGCTCATTTTCCTCTCGTCAATCAGAACCGGTCGTAAAGGATGCTGTTTATGAGGGCGCAGATGGCATCCACGGCGTTTATGCGGCCGATTGTGGCGGCGGCTTCCGCTAGACTTGCGATTTTGCCCGGTTCGCTTGCAAGGTAGGTTATTTTTGCGCGTAGTTGTTCGGCATTCGGATGAATGAGGACGGTTGCCGCGCCTTTTTGTTCAAAAAAACGGGCGTTTTCCACTTGGTCGCCGCGTGTGCCGCTTCCGGCCAGCGGAATGAGGAGGAGTGCCTTCCCGCAAACGGCGCTTTCCCAGACGGTACCGGCTCCGGATCGGCCCAAAACCAGATGCGCCGAGGCCAACACGTCGGACATTTCCGCGCCGATGTAGGCATAGGGGCGGTAGCGATCACTCCGCCGTTGTTCAGAACCTTCAAAGTCCGCTTGCCCGGTCTGATGGATAACGACAAAATATGTTGTCAAGACGGGCAGCGTCTCGCGTACCAGATCGTTGACTTCTTTCGCGCCCTGACTTCCACCGAGTACGAGCAAGATTTTTTCCGTTTCCGGTACCCCCAGAAAAGAAAAACCCTTCTTCGCGTTCGCCATCCTGAATTCGTCGCGTACCGGGTTGCCGGTATGGATCGTTTTTCCTTGGATTTTTCGCGAAAAAAACGTTTTACTTTCTTTGTAGCTCAAACAAATCTTGTCGGCGAAAAAGGCGTTTATCCGGGTCGCGAGACCCGGCGAATAATCGGATTCGTGGGTTATGAGCGGGATTTTCAAAGACCACGCGGCGGCGCAGGGCGGAACGCTGGCAAACCCGCCTTTTGAAAAGAGAACGGCAGGTTTTTCCTTTTTTAAGATTTTTCTTGCCTGAAAATATCCGGCGGCGATGTTAAATACGTCAAGGATGTTCCGAAACGAAAAATAACGCCTGAGTTTGCCCGACTTGACCGCGAAAAAAGTGATCCCGGCATCTTCGACGATTTTGCGGTCAAGCGGGGAATGGGAGCCGATCCAGATGATCCTCACGCTGTTTGTTAATTTCAACGACGATGCCACGGCAAGCCCCGGATAGATATGACCGCCGGTACCACCGCCTGAAAACGCGACACATTTCATATTGATATGGGCAGAAGCTGATTCCTCCCGGCCTTTATCTTCCGGCATCTTCCCGAGCCAGTGCTTCGGTGATACCAATCCCGGTGAGTTTTCGGGACAGATCGTCGGCATCCTCGGCCTTGACGTTCGTTATAACAACGCGATACTTGTCTTCATATCGTTCGTATGAGGGATTGAGCCCGGCATCAAAAAGTTTCAAAAATATGCCGCTCGCGTTCTTCAAATCGGTAAAAGAACCGACCTGCACCCGGTAATTCTTACCCTGAATCATCGACGAACCGGTAAACTCGATCTTTTCGGCTCCATGTTGCGAACCGGTTACGGGAACCGAAGCGGCAGGATTCGTCTGAATCGGCGCGGGTTGCGGCACAGATTGCGGCTCGGTCGGAACCGGCGTAACGGCGGGCGTAGCAGTTCTCGGTGCGGCAGCAGGCGAGGATACGGATGGAGCCGGTACAATGACGGGAGTCCGAGGCGCGGCGATCGGCGGGACTTGCTCATCAACCACGACATAGCCGGAATCCGAGGGCCGCCGTATTTCAGGTATATTCTCTACTTGACCGGTAACGCGGGAAACCGACGCGCTTGGTACTGGAGCGGGTGTTGTTGCCGATTGGATAGGCGTTCTCGGCGTAGTTGGCGCCATAACCGGTATGCCGACTGTATTTGTGGGGGATGCGGAAGTTTGCGGTAATGGAGGCGCGGCTGTTGCGGCGGCGTTCTCCGATGACGCGGGCGCAGTCGTGCGGGATGCGGGAGTTTGCGGTGATGGAGGCACATCGGTCGCGGCGGCATTTTCCGATGACACGGGGGCGGTCGTGCGGGACGCGGGAGTTTGCGGCATTGAAGGCGCGGCGGTTACAACGGCGTTCTCCGATGACACGGGCGCGGTCGTGCGGGACGCGGCAGGTGTTGTGCCCATAGCCGTTGCGCCCACCCCAATTTCCCGCATCAGAGACTGGGCGGACTCACGAGTGGTCGATTCGATGACAACTTTGGCGGTACCGGCGGTAAGCATATCAAGCCGTTCCGCAGCCGCGCGGGATACGTCGAGTATGCGGGAACGGACAAACGGTCCCCGGTCGTTTACCCGGACGGCGATTTTTTTGCCGTTTTCGGTATTGGTCACGATGAGATATGTCCCAAAAGGCAAATCGGCGTGGGCCGCCGTGTACTGTACGGGATCAAAAATTTCTCCCGAAGCGGTGGCGCGACCGGCAAATTCGGCTCCGTACCACGAAGCGACACCCTCTTGACGGAAACTGCCCGCTATCGGAGCAGTACCAGCAGAAAACGCGGACAGACCAGACGCTTCCGTCTCCACTGCAAGCGGCTTTCCCGATTGGGCGTACAAAAAGCCGCCTAAAGCAAGGAAAAAAACAAAAACCGCGCTTATCTTTTTCATAATGTTATTATCGGCATAACAAAAAATAAAGTTAAACGAATTTTACCGGCAGCCTCTCTCTCGTTAGGGAATACATAGGAGGGGGAAGTCTCCCACTGTCAACAAGTTAAGCAAATAGAAAATAAAAAAGGTCCACAGATTACCCAGATCACACAGATTTTTTACTTCAAACCGCTTTTTTAATCCGTGTTCATCTATGCCATCCTATGTTATTTTGTCAAGCAGAGATCTCCTTTTTCTCCAACCTTTTTATTTTATAATAACGCAGCTTCTTTGCTAAAGCCTCGTCACTCTCATCCCACGGTAGTATTCCCGCCGCTTCATCAGCAGCCATGCCAGCCCCGCTGTCTTCCGCGCCGCCGCGCTCTTATTCTTGCCCATCCTCCCCGGCAGTTCCCCGTATTTCGCAAACAACGGCCCCTTCCCGCCCCCCGCCATCGCCCATACCCCCTCCAGCACGGCGGCCCGGATCGGGAGGCAAAACCGGTATCCCGCTATGCTCCCGTACCGCTCCGTTTTCCCCGAACAATCCGCCCGCGGCGTTAATCCGGAGTAGTTGGCCGCCTGTCCGGCGCCGCTGAACCGCCGCCCGTCCCCAGGCACGCCGGCAGCGCCGCCGCTATTTCTATCCCTATACCGGGGACGCTCAAAATGTGCGGCGCAAGCTCTTTGCCCTTCGCCCGCTCCGCCCCTTTCTCTTTCATCCCCCCAAGCCGCGTCTCAAACAGTGCGCGCCGCTCCTCCGGCAGCCCGGCGCGTCCCCGCATCTCCTC
>JAIRNN010000291.1 GCA_031257995.1 Spirochaetaceae bacterium
CCATTTACCAAATGAAAATACGAGGTGAATGGCGCCTAAGCGAAACTACGGTAAAACTTAGAAAACTCTTTCAAAAATTGAAGCTAGACTACCTATTTTAAGCGGAGTTAGGGATCAAACTATCACCAAAAAAAATCCTCCAGTTAGTAATAGCTTTTCTTTAATTTATCCCTTTTATAGCGCGTTTTACCCCACTTTCTGGGCCTTTGCCCCGGCTGGCGCCCATGCCCGTGCCGGAACGAACGTTTTTGAGAGGGGACGGCTTACCCGCACTCTGTTCGCGGCTCGCGGCGGACGGAAAAGGAGGCCGGTATGACGTAAGCCTTTTTTCCTTACAGAAGGCGCGTGGTTGCGCCCAGTTCCTTTTCTAAGGAGGCTTGCGGACATTCAGTATACGGAATTCGAATGTATACAACGTATACACGTATACGGGGAGAAAAAAGTTATGCGGATAAGAAGTTTATCAAATTCAGCGCTTAACAAAAAGTTTGTTGTCAAACAAAGGAGACAATATGACAAACAAAAATTTGTGGATGGGGCTGTTGGCGGGATTGCTGACAGTCGCGCTTGTTTTGGCGGGCTGTGATAATGGCAGCGGTGGCGGCGGCGATGACCCTCCGACTATCGAGCTTCCGCCTATTGATGAGCCGACAACCGGCCAGGAGACCGTCACGTATACCGGCGTTTCTATAAGCGGTTTGCCATGAAACTTAACCATTGATGCCATATCGAATGCTGCCGCACAGGGCATTACCGCGTTCTCAATCACTGAGGGCAAGCTGACGCTGGGAACACCCAACCCCGCGCCCAGTACTTCGGTTTCGAGCTGGCTCAGTGATAAAGGAAAGGGATTTTTCTGCGATACCACTGAAGACTATGCGGTAACTGCTAATCCATTGAGCGGCGTGAATATTGCGGTGATACGCAGATTCGAAGCCGCCAGTGGTCGTCTTTCCAGGAAGTCGGTAGAGACCGATTATAAAACCTATGGAATAGGCAGCGAGATCACCTATGTCTATGTGAGTGCCGACGTTACTCTCAGCAGGACGGCAAAATCAATGAATGACGGTGAGGGCCGCTCCAAGTCTTTCAGCGGTTTTAATATTCCGCTTGAAACCGGATGGAATCTTGTGCAGGTTGACTACTATCAAACCCAAACAAGCGCTTCCATAACGATTAAAACCGCCGACAAGGATGTCCCGTGGATTTGGGAGGAGTATGATGAGGATTAATCGCCGCCTGTAGATTAAAGGCCGCATAGCGCACTGCGGTACGGTGATCACAAAAAACCACGGATGAGGCGGACGCGCACAGATTTTTTGCGCCGGATGCCGCTTTATCTGTGGTTAAACGTGATGAAGGTTTCTTGTGATAAAAGCCGTGATTAATGTAGAATCTTAGGAGCGGATCCCCTAAGAGAGGGAGCAATCGAAGCCCGTGCGGAGGGAGGAATGACTGGAGAGCGGGCTGGAGCGAGGGGTCGGCAACTGTGTTGCCGCGACTTCCCCCCTCATCCACCAAGCTCTCATCGCCGCAACGCCTCCACCGGCTCGATGAACGCGCTCTTGAGGGAAGGGATAAGCGTACAAATCCCCAACGCAACAACGCCGAACAGGAAACCCTGCGCGATCATCAGGGGGGAGAAGGACATGAAAATCGTGCCGGACATCGGCATTTCTTTAAAGCCGCCGCCGGTCATCACGTTGAAGTCGACCGGGAAAAACGACAGGATGAATGTGGAAAGGCCGCCCGCGAAACAGCCCGCGAGGGAACCCAACGCCGCCAAGAACAGCGCCTCGTAGAAGAACACCGACACGATCTCGCGCCGCGTCATCCCCAGGCTCCCCATCATGCCGATCTCTTTCATGCGCTCGTGAATGATCATCAGCACCGTGTTGATGATGAGGAAGCTCGCCACCACCACGAACACGAGGTAGATCAAGGTATAAAGCGGCATATACGACCGCATCAGCGCGACAAAATAGTTGTCCTCCCACCGTTGGATGACGTTGCCCTCCCCGAAGAGGCCCGCCATCACCGCCGCGATACTCCCCGCGTCGGAGGGCCGCTCGGCGAAGACCGCCACCTGCTGCGCCGCGTCTCCCAGCACGAGAAGCCGTTGCAGGCGGTCGATCGAAACCAAGATCACGTCCTCATCGTAGCGGAGGTAGTCAAACGTGAATATGCCCGTCACCTGCGGGTTCCACATCTTGTCCGAGAACTGCGCCGAGACCGTCTTCAGCGGGATACGGTCGCCGATAGCCAGCCCCGTCTTCTTCGCCATCGCCGCCCCGATGATACATTCGTTGATCCCCGGCAGAGGATACCGCCCTTCGACAAGCCCGTCAGATCGCGCCGTGAGGTTAAAATCATGCGTCCGCCGTTCCTCCTCAATCGAAATCCCCCAGAGCAGCGCGTGTTTCTGCGTACTGTCCTGCAACGTGGCATAGACCATGATACGCGGCAGCACCGCCTTCACCTGCGGGATCGCCTTAATCTTCGCCGCAACCTCCGCAAACGCCATCCCCTCCGCCGCCGGATAGTAGGCCGGATAGTACTCCTTCTCCGCCTCATAGTCCTTCGCCGTCATCATCACGTGGCCTGTGTCAAACACCTGCACCACCTTCTCCATCCCCGCCGTCATTCCGTCTATCATCGACTGCATAAAAATCGCAAAAAACACCGCGATACCGACCGCCACGATACACAGCATCGTCCGCCGCGCGTTCCGTCTAATGTTCCGGTACGCAATCCTCACCAGCATAGTCATAATTTCTCCTTAACATCACATAAAAAATAACAGGTGGGGGAAGTCTCCCCCTCGCTCCAGCCATCGCAAAACCATCTAAGTGCCTTGCGCGACGCACAAAGCGCGTAGATGGTTTTGCGCCGTCTTACGCTACCCCCTCTGCGGGGGACACCCCCGCAACGCCCCCATCCCAGCGAGGGGCCTGTCCCCACTTTGAACCATTGTTCTAGTCATATAGGACAATGTTAAGACAACCGAAACGTTTTGTCAAGCGGATAGTGGGTGGATAGCTGGTTTTTAGGTGAAAAAGAGGCGAATTTTCAGAGAGATTTACAACAGCCGAAAAAAGATTTGCCGAATCGCTTCCGGTTTATTATATTTCATGCATGAAAGGAGTTTTCAGGAATAGCCTGAGTTTTTGAACAACCCCTCATCGCTGAAACAATTTTATTTTTATAGGAGTATGTATGAAAAAATTATTCGGTTTGGTTTTGTCGGTTATCGGGATTTGTACGATTGCCTCGATTGCCTCCTGCGCATCCGCCCCTTATAAAGTACTGCAAACGGGAGACTCTGCGGTACTGGGACAAAAAACGGTCTTTTTGGATGTCGCTCTGGCGCCGAGGTCTCTTGCCGTACTGCCGCTCATAGATGCCGGCATTTACAATGCTGGGGTCGCAAGCGCGGAGGCGGCTTTCAAGATGGTTGACGAGACAAAGCTCCGCTTGATGCGCGACAGTATCGCCGATGCGTATGCGGGACAGTTTGGGGCGGAACTGGTTCGCGCCGCGTATCCTTTCGGACAGGATGAGATCTACATGAACTATTTTGCCGAAGCAGGCGAAGAAACCATTGCCCAACTCGCCGCGCTTTGTGAAGAAAACGAGGCGGAGGTAATAGTCGCGGTTGTCGCACAGGCCGTTTGTACCGGTGTTGGGACATTTGGCATAAGAGGCTCTCATGAAATGCGTCTCTCGCTCTGCGTTTTTGATAAACAAGGACAACTTCTCGCGCAGGGAGAAGTCAGGACACCGGGCAGACAGTTCGGGGCGACCGATACGGCCGGTTATGGGTTTCTGTTTGACGAGGGATCCGCGTATTTCGCCTCGCTTTTGCAGAGTTTAACCGTTTCTCCGTAAGAACGGACAGGAAAACGCTGATCCGCCGCCGACAGTAGTTGGCGAAGCGTCAGGCTCATCAGCGTTTTCTTAGGTCTTTCTGCGGTACGTTCACATCAACCATAGGTGGACACGTATTTTGAAACAGCTTTATCCCTTTATCTTTTTACGGATATTCTCATTCAACTTCTCTCTCTGTTGGCCCACCCATGTTTTTACACGGCAGTCTTTGATAAGATTATCGCAAAACAAACCGACATCTTCTCCGGTAATGGAAAGCACGGAACGCCCGTCTGTTGCGGCAACAGCAAAGGATTCCAACGTATTCATTAAAACCGGCATCACCGATCCATCAGCCGCCTGGCAAAACAGATAGGTTTCAATCTCCTTAAAAACAAATTGATAGTCATCGGTCAATAGACCTCTTGCAAAACTCAACGTTCGAAATTACAAATTCCGCAGATGAGATTAAATCGGAGACCGAATCGTTTACGACGGTTGCGGTAACGGTCGGCGACAATTTTGAACCGCT
>JAIRNN010000300.1 GCA_031257995.1 Spirochaetaceae bacterium
AGCGGTTCAAAATTGTCGCCGACCGTTACCGCAACCGTCGTAAACGATTCGGTCTCCGATTTAATCTCATCTGCGGAATTTGTAATTTCGAACGTTGAGTTTTGCAAGAGGTCTAATGATTCGGCGGTTTTGAGTGTCTGCCGGAACCCTTATATCAGCATACCGGGTAACCTTGGGATACGCCTCGCGGGGAAAGACCGGCAAAGGCTGGTTTTTCTCCGCCTCCCGGTACAAATACCGGTAAATCGTCTCATGGCTTATCCGCTTTTCTCTCTGTTCAGGGTATTTTTCCTTTAACCTCCCCGCGATCTGCTCCGGCGAGCAGTCTTCACTGAACATCCATGCAACTTCCCCTTATTATATTTTCTTCATCGGAAAATACCCCGTTGCAACTGCTATAAATCGTGGTATAATGGTCGGACAAGGAGAACGGTATATGGGAAAAGTTATCACGTTTGGGGAACTCATGCTCAGGCTCGCGCCGGAGGGGTATTATCGGTTTGTGCAGGTGGACAAGTATGGGGCGACGTTTGGCGGGGGCGAGGCGAATGTGGCGGTTTCGCTGGCCAACTATGGGCTTGATGCGGCGTTTGTGTCGAAGCTGCCTAAGCACGAGATCGGGCAGGCGGCGGTGAACAGCCTTCGGCAATTCGGGGTGGATGTTTCAAAAATTGTGCGCGGCGGGGATCGGATCGGTATCTACTATCTGGAAAAAGGCGCGTCCCAGCGGCCCTCAAAGGTCATTTACGACAGGGCGGGATCGGCTATCGCGACAGCAAAAAAAGAAGATTTCGATTGGGCGAAGATCTTTGACGGCGCGGTCTGGTTTCACTGGACGGGTATCACACCGGCACTGAGCGATGCGGCAACGGACATTACACTCGAAGCGTGCAAGGCGGCAAAGGCAAAGGGCGTTTCCATTTCCTGCGACCTCAACTACCGCAAGAATCTCTGGTCGAAGGACAAGGCGGGCAAGGTGATGGGCGAGTTGGTGAAGTACGTCGACGTGGTCATCGCCAACGAGGAAGACGCTGCCGATGTGTTCGGCATTCACGCGAGCGGCACGGACGTAGCGACGGGAAAGCTCAACCGCGAGGGGTATATCGAGGTAGCCAAGGCCCTTGTCGCCCGCTTCGGCTGTAAGAAAGCGGCGATCACCTTGCGCGAATCTATCTCCGCTAACGACAACAACTGGGCGGGAATGCTTTATGCGGACGGACAGGCGTTCTTCTCCAAGAAATACGCGCTCCGCATCGTCGACCGCGTGGGCGGCGGCGACAGTTTCGGCGGCGGGCTCATCTACGGCTTCCTCCAAAACATGGCCCCGCAAGACGCGCTCGAATTTGCCGTTGCCGCAAGCGCGCTCAAACACTCCATCGAGGGTGATTTCAACCACGTCTCGCTGGACGAAGTGAAAAAACTCGCGGAGGGCGACGGCTCAGGTCGCGTCCAACGCTAACCCCCTTCGGGGAATGGATAATTGAAAATGGACAATTTCTCTCATTTTCCACTTTCCATTTTCAATTCCCCGAAGGGACATGGGTCGAGGTGTATCGGTTCCATGTTTCGTCGAGGCAGTTCCCGCCCCGGAACGCGCGGACTTTAAGCGTTCCGTCGGTGATACTTTTGACGGACTCCAAGTCTTTTGGGGGGAAATAGGAGGCGGGCAACAGGAGGGAGCGAAACTCGTGTTCTATCCCCGATTCGCGGATGAACGCAATACTCTCCCGTATCTTGTCCGCCATCTCCCGCGCCTTGTCCGGCCCATCGTCTTTTCGGCCCGTAAGTTCGATGTAACGTTCCGGCGGCAGCTTAATGTCCATCGCGATGAAGTCGGGCCTTGTGTTCTCGTTTTCGCATAATTTTTTGAGCACATCCGGCAACATCCCGTTGGTATCGAGTTTGACAGGCAATTCCATACTTTTGATTTCGGCGATGATCTCAGGCAACTCTCCCAGCAGGGTCGGTTCGCCGCCGCTCAGGACAACACCGCCCAAGAGGTGCTTTCGTTTTCTGATAAGCGCGAACGCCTCATCCATGCCGATGAGGTTTTCGGGCGGAACGGTAACCAACTCCCAGTTGTAACACCATGGACAGCGGAGATTACAACCGCAAAAGAACAATGCGGCGGCGACCTTGCCCGGATAATCGACGAGGCTCGTTTTTCGGAGCGCAACCTTGATTTCCCTCATGGATATACGCTAACCGAAACGAGAAAATTTTGCTAGACTGGTACGAGTGGACAAGATACCATTTGCGCGCCCCCTTATCGGCGTTGAGGAAGAGGAGGCCGTTCTGCGCGTACTGCGTTCCGGCTGGCTCACGACAGGGCCGGAGGCGCTTGCCTTTGAAGCGGAGTTTGCCGCGTTTCTTGGCGGCGGAACACCGAAAACCGCCGAGCCGAAAGCCTTCGCTGTGAATTCGGCCACCTCCGGTCTTCATCTCGCGGTCAAAGCGGCTGGAGTCGGTGAGGGGGATGTCGTACTGATTCCCTCGTTTACGTTTACCGCCACCGCCGAGGTCGTCCGTTATGAACGGGCCGATGTGGTCTTTGTCGACGTGGAAAAGGACAGCTTTCTCATTGATCCCAATAAGCTGGAAACAACGCTGGCGCGGCTCCGGGCGGGCAAAACTGCGTATCAGGACGGCGGGCCCTGCGGAAGACCGGCGGCGGTGATACCGGTTCACTACGGCGGGTTGCCCTGTAATATGGAAGAAATCATGCGTATCGCCCGAACATACCAGATAGCCGTCATTGAGGATGCCGCCCATTCTTTCCCTTCGCGCCTACCCAACGGGGAATATGCCGGTTGCGTGGGGGATGCGGGAGTCTTTTCGTTCTACGCGACCAAGACGCTTGCCACAGGCGAAGGCGGAATGCTCGTTACCCGAAACGAGGAGATCGCCCGGCAGGTATCCGTTCTGCGGAGTCACGGCATCGACCGCCCCATCTTTGCCCGCTACACCGACCCCAAGGCAAGCTGGTACTACGAGGTTGTCGAGCCGGGCTTCAAGTACAACCTGCCCGACGTGCTGGCTGCGATAGGCCGTGTCCAACTCAGGCGGGCGAACGACCTTCTTGCGATGCGGCGGAACATTGCCCGGCGTTATGACGAAGCCTTTGGCGGTGATGACCGTTTCGCGCTTCCGCCGGGCGGCCCGTCCAACGCCTACCATCTGTATCCCTTGCGGATAAAGCCCGACGCGCTGGGACTGGACCGCGCCGCGTTCATCGCCGCATTGCGGGACAAGGGCATCGGCGCGTCCGTGCATTTCATCCCCCTGCACACCATGCCCTATTACCGTAACCGTTACAACCTGCGTCTCGGCGGCTTTCCCGAAACGATGCGCCGCTACGAGCAGGAGGTCTCGCTCCCGATATGGCCCGGCATGACGGCAACGATGATCGAGCGGATAGTGGAGGCGGTGCGGGACGTTCGGGGATAAACGCTAACCTTGACCCGCGAATATCAAACCCTAACTCCGCAAAAAATACCCCGCCTATCTTCTCAAAAGCCTTGAATACCGATAAACTATGATTTGAACAGGCACATTTCTCTTGACATAATGAGGTAATCCGGTGTATAATTAGACTACTTATATAGGCAGTCTATAATGGAGGGTAATATGGGGTTGCCGGACTGGGTTTTGCCGTTCAAAGAGCCGAGAACGGAAATAAAGCGTCTTAATAACAGATACTA
>JAIRNN010000330.1 GCA_031257995.1 Spirochaetaceae bacterium
CATCACGTTTAACCGCGAATCCTTTACCCCGAACCCCCCGGTTTGAAACTGCCCCAAACTGCCAGCCAATATCGTCTGTCGCTTCCACCCCTAATCGGGGTACTGCCCTAAGCCTGATCGGGGTCCCGCCCTAAGCCTGATCAGGGTCCCGATCTAAGCCTGATCAGGGTCCCGCCCTAAGCTCGGGCGGGGGGCTGTCCTTTGCGGTTAAATTTTCTTGAAGGTTCGCGGTACATGTGGTTGTTCTCAGATTTGCTTGGGGAACAGGCTCAGATGTGAAAAGAACGCTATGCAAGCCCCGGCCCGGCGGCTATACTGGGGGCATGGATGAACCGGCGCGGGCAATCGACAGCATAATCCGGGAACATAGCGGGGACGAGGGAGCGGTCTTCGTGTTTCCCTCGGAGATAGCGGCATCTGCCTATGCCGACCGGGCGCTCTTGGGAAATGGGAACACGGGCCGCCTCACGCTTCCAATGGACCGGTTCATCGCGTGGGACTCGTTTCTGGAGGAGGCCGTCCTGCCGCATCAGAAAGACCGGACCGCCGTTTCGGACACGCTACGGAATATGTTTGCCGCGATGATCCTCGATGAGAACGCCCGCCGTGCAAAAAAGAACGAGGCCCCGTTGTTCAGTTCAATCATTTTCCCGCAGTATGCGCGGTATTCGTCCTCGTTTACCTCGTGGGTGGCGGGTATCCTGCCGCAACTGCGGATATGGGCGGAGTCCGTTGCGGGAACCCCTATCGATGCTATCAGGGCTATCGATAGTATCGAGGCTGTCGGACAGGCGCAAGGCGGCGCGTATGACGGCGAGGCGCGGGATTACCGGACGCTGATCGTTCATTACAAGAAGTTTCTGGCCTGCAACAACCTGTTTGAAAGCGCGTGGGAAAGGCCGCCCTTTACCCATAACGGAAAACGCTACTATCTTTTCTTTACCGAGGCGCTCGCCGACTTTCCCCTGTACCGGACGCTGCTCCGCGCGGCGGCCCCGCACGTTACCATCGTGGAAACGCCCGCGTTTGATGAAGCGGAGGATGCGGACGGGTTTCAGACCTACTTCCTGAAAAACGCGAAGAGCGAGACGACCGCCGCCGCGCTGTTCATCATGCAGTTGCGTCAAAACGGTGTCGAATACGGCGATATAACCGTCACCTCGCCCGATCTGGAGACCTACGAGCCCTACATTCTGGATGAGTGCGCCGCGCATGGGATTCCCGTCCAAAACGGCAGCGGGAAGCCGCTCTCGTCCTATCCGGCTGGCCGCCTGTTCCCCGCTCTGTCCGAATGTGTGTCCCGGAAAATGGCCGTCCCCGCCGTTTCCGCGTTGCTCTTAAACCGCTCGATTCCGTGGAAAGAGGAGGCGGCCATCGACGCGCTTATCGCCTACGGCCTCGATAACAACTGTATCTGTTCGTGGGAGGCGGAGGACGGCAGCCCGGTTGACGTGTGGGAACACGCCTTCGAGAAAAGGCCCTCGCCGTTGCGGGCGTTTTACCGCGACTTGAAATACGCGGCGCAGGGCCTCTGTCAGGCGCCCCGGTTCGCCGCCCTACGGGACCGCTATTTCGCGTTTCGGGACAAGTTTATCGACTCAGGGAAGTTTCAGGACGACAACTCCGCTTACCCCGGTTACAGCGGGGCGAACGCCGTACTGGGCCGGTGTATTGCCGAACTTTCCGAGCTCATTCAGATTGAAAAACGTTTCCCGCATATCAAGGTCCCGTCCCCCTGGCAGTTTTATGTCGACCACCTTGGCAACACGATTTACAAGGCGCAAAGCCCGGCGGACGGCGTTATGCTGCTGCCCTACCGGGTGTCCGCATCGGTACCCTCTGTGCGCCATATCGTGCTCGGCGCGAACCAGAACGCGATGCCGCAACTATTCCGCGAACTTTCGTTCCTTTCCGGCGTCAAGAAACGGCGGCTCCACATTGAGGACATTGACGCTTCAGAAGTGTTTTTCAGACTGCACCGGTTTTCTTCCGCGCAGCGGGCGGTCTTTTTCTGTTCGGAGGAGACCTTTACCGGTTTCGCGCTGCCCTACAACGGCCTCGGCCTCCTCCACAACGAGCCTGAGTCCCTTGCCTCCGTGCTGGCCGCCCACGGGGAAGACTTTCACCAGAGTTACTATCAAGAGGAGGCGCGGCGCTTTGAGGCGGTCGGGGCGGTTGCGGCAGACGCGCCCCCGCCGCAAAGCGCGGGTGAAGCGGGCTCTTTCTTCGCGCTGCAAAAAAGCGGCTTCGATGCCTTTGCCGCGCGGCACGAAAACCCGGTTGCCGAGACTGGGCTGCTTGCAGCCATGCCGTTTCCAGCCATGCTGTTTTCAGACGGCACGGGGGCCGGGGCGCCCTGTCCCCCGAAGGGGGACTACACCGCTTGTTTCCAACACGCCGCGCCCAATGAAAGCCCCTGCGGGGCCGCCGCCATTTCCCCGCAAGCCGTGCCCAATGAAAGCCCCTACGGGGCGGGAATAAAAGAGAGCATCGCGGCGCGTTATATAAAGGAGGGCCGCCTCGTGGTCTCGGCATCGGCGCTCCTTCCCTACTATCAGTGCGCGCTGTTTTGGCTGTTTCGCAACGTCTACCGGCTCGAAGAGACCGATGCGGAAACGTCCCTCATGTCGCCTTTTGCGCGGGGGAACATCTACCACGACGTGATGAAACGGGTTTTTGCCGCTATCAAAGAACAGAAGCTGGGGCTTACGGAAACCGGCGAAATCCCGGACGTGTTTCGGTCAATCCTCGAAGGAAGCGCGGAGGCCGCCTTTGCCGCGTTACGGGAAAGCGGGGAAAGCGCGTTGACCGAGGAGCTCTTGTTGCCGCAAAAAGAAGCGGTCTTGGAAAAGTGCCGCGTCCTCTTTGAAAAGATGCTCAAGAAGTTCGACGGCTGTACGGTCGCGGAAGTGGAACCTGAGCCGGAATGGGAAATGCCCGGCGCGGACTATGTGCTTGCCGGGAGGCCGGACCTGCTTTTGCATAACGAGGAAGAGGACGATTATAGCATCATCGATTTCAAATCGGGCAAGACCCCTTCCAAAAACGAGTGTACCAGCACGGAGGGAGAGGGCGTTAAAAACTTCCAGTTGCCCGTATACCACACCCTCGCCGAAAACCGGGGGTTTGCCCCGGCAGACGCGGGGTTTTTCATCGGTATCAAGGACGCAAAGATTGACCAGATGTTCTATTCCCCGTCCGGGGACGTGCCGAAAGACGACAGGAAACCGTCGTTTGCCTCTGTCGCCTGCGACGTTGAGTATAAGATACAACGGTATGTCCGCGAAGTGTTGGACGCGGATTTTGAAAACAGTTGCAACGAAAAATACGGCGAATGCCTGAGCTGCGATTACCGCCGCCTTTGCCGCACGACCTTTACCGTCCAGCGGGAAACCCGTATGGGCCGGAAGAGGCGGTAACGAGGCGGCCTCCTTCGGTTAAGGATACGGATTCCTTTTTTAACCGCTAAGGCGAAGAAGGCGCGCGAAGGATGGGCGTTGCCCTTGATGAGAAATTGGCGGCTTTACCGGCGGGGGTGAGTCTTGTTGACAAAGCGTTAATCTCTTTTTAACCACGGAAAACGCGGAAGGACGCGGAAAAAAGACGGAACCCCCTCCCTTTCCGCGTTTTCTGTGGCGAACCGTGATAAAGTTTTTTATGTTTTCCTTGATATTTCTTTCTGAAGGTGTTATATTATCCCCCTGTCGTTGGTAATAGCGGACAAAAAGACCCCATCATCCCTTACGGGGGAATCCACGGCTCCACTCATGTACCCCCGCCTTTATGCTATTTCGCGAAAAGCGCGTTAAGCCCCCCGCGAACACTCATAATGAATTTAACCGCAAAGGCGAAAAAGGCGAAGAAGGTTTTTACCGGCAACTTCGCGCCCTGCCCCCAATCTGTCTGTTTAGCCAACTTTTAATATT
>JAIRNN010000332.1 GCA_031257995.1 Spirochaetaceae bacterium
CATCACGTTTAACCGCGAATCCTTTACCCCGAACCCCCCGGTTTGAAACTGCCCCAAACTGCCAGCCAATATCGTCTGTCGCTTCCACCCCTAATCGGGGTACTGCCCTAAGCCTGATCAGGGGCCCGCCCTAAGCGGAGGCGGGGGTCTGCCCTTTGCGGTTAAATTTTCTTGAAGGTTCGCGGTACATGTGGTTGTTCTCAGATTTGCTTGGGGAACAGGCTCAGATGTGAAAAGAACGCTATGCAAGCCCCGGCCCGGCGGCTGGGGGCATGGATGAACCGGCGCGGGCAATCGACAGCGTAATCCGGGAACATAGCGGGGACGAGGGAGCGGTCTTTGTGTTTCCCTCAGAGATAGCGGCATCCGCCTAGGCCGGCCGGGCGCTCTCGAAAATCCGACCCTCGCAGACGCGGCCTGCGAGCCGTCCGGCACGGGAAAGTACGGCGCACACGGCACGGCCCTCTTTACCTTTCAAGCCGTAACCCCAACATTGTTCACATCGGCTGGACTAACTAAGGCTTCCCCTTCGGGGGAGTGGATAATGAGCGCATTTTGGAGACTGCGTATTTCACTCCTATCATTTTCCATTGCCCATTTTCAAATCCCCGTAGGGGCGAGAGTGAGGGGAAGGCTTCCCCCCTTTTATAGAATACGTCAAAAAAAAATAACCGCGCTTCTCCGCGTTTTACTTGCCAAGAACACCGTTTGGGGTTAGAATGATGGGATTGGAGAATGCTATGAAGACGAAAGCGGTTAGGCTCTATGGGGTGAACGATGTCCGGCTGGAAGAAGTGATGCTGCCGGCGATTAGGGACGACGAGATTCTCGCGAAGGTCGTTTCGGATTCGATTTGTATGTCGAGCCATAAGCTCGTGATGCAGGGAGAGGCGCATAAGCGGGTGCGGGCGGTGCTGGCGGACAATCCGGTGATTATCGGGCACGAGTTTTGCGGCGAACTTGTCGAGGTGGGCGGCGCGTGGAAGGGGCGGTTCAAGGCGGGGGATAAGTTTACTATTCAGCCCGCGATGAACTACGAGGGGACGTTGTGGGCGCCGGGTTATTCCTACGCCTATGTCGGCGGGGACGCGACGTATGTGGTGATTCCCCGCGAGGTGATGGAAACGGGGTGTCTCCTCGAATACAAGGCGGACAATTTTTTCATGGGGTCGCTTTCCGAGCCGATTTCCTGTATTGTCGGCGCGTATCATGCCCAGTATCACACGAAGGGCGGTTCCTACACGCACGAGATGGGGATCAGGGAGGGAGGCGCGGTCGCGTTGCTCGCGTCTGCCGGGCCGATGGGTCTTGGCGCGATTGATTATGCGGTTCATGCGGACCGGAGGCCGGGGCTGGTTGTCGTGACCGATCTTGACGACGCGCGTCTTGCCCGCGCCGCGTCGATTATCAGTGTCTCAGAGGCGGAGAAGAACGGCGTGAGGCTCGTCTATCTCAACACGAAAGACATTCCCGACCCGGTTGCGGCGTTGCGCGAGATCAACGGCGGCAGCTTGTTTGACGATGTGTTTGTGTTCGCGCCGGTGCGGCCCGTTGTCGAGTTGGCGGATCGGCTTTTGGGCACAGACGGCTGTCTCAACTTCTTTGCGGGGCCGACCGATCCGGCTTTTTCCGCGCTGTTCAACTTTTTCAACGTGCATTACGAGTTTCATCACGTGGTCGGCACATCGGGCGGCAACACGGACGATATGAAAGAGGCGATCGCCCTGATGTCTGTGGGGCGGCTCAACCCCGTTGCGCTCGTTACCCACATCGGCGGCCTTAACGCGGTTCCCGAAACGACGCTCAATCTGGACAAAATCCCCGGCGGCAAGAAGCTGATCTACACCCACAAGAACATTCCCCTCACCGCGATCGCCGATTTTGCCGAGCGCGGGAAGGCGGATCCGTTTTTCGCAAAACTCGCCGAGATTACCGGAAAAAACAATATGCTGTGGTGCAAGGAAGCGGAGGATTATGTGCTGCAAAACGCCCCAGACATTTAGCCGCCTGCCGTGGAGGTAATAGAGTGCGGCGTAACAGGAGAGGGCGGCGGGTTCCCCCTTCGGGGGATGGGGTTTTAGGGGCGGAGCCCGAGACGATGTCCTTTGGAGAGGGGGTAGCGTAAGACCCTAAACCCGCTTGCGGGCGGCGGGCTGGAGCGCGGGGTCGGCAACAAGCAGCTATGGCAACATCGTTGCCACGACTTCCCCCTTTTTATATATACTTTTAGTAGAAACGCAGTATTACGGAAGTATCAAAAATGGAGTATAACGGCTGTATGAAGTTACTGTTTTTTTTGTTTGCGGCGGTTTCTCTTTCCGCCGGCGGGAATAGTGAAAGGGCAGGCGAAGCGCAAATGGGCCGGTCTGCGAGTTTGATCAGGATCACGGGAATTGTCCGTGTCGGGGTTCATTCTGATATGCCGAAAATGGGCGTTTTTGACAGTGCCGCCAACCGGTATGACGGGTTTGAGATTGAAATTGCCCGTCTGCTTGCGCGTGATTTGCTGGGCAACGGAGAAAGGGTTGAGTTTGTGCCCGTTACAAACGAAGAGCGCGAGGATTTTCTTGACAAGGGAACGGTGGATATGATTATCGCTACCTTTGGGAAAAGCGATCCGAGAGCGGAAAATTACAATGTATCGTCGCCCTATTACACAGATTTTGTCGGGCTGATGACGCGAAAGGATTCCGGTTTTCAAGGGCTTGCCGATCTTAATGGGAGGAGCATCGGCGTGATCCAAGGGACCAGTACCCGCCAGGCGATTGACGCGGCGGCAACCGCGATCGGTGTGCGTCCCCATTTTTATGAGTTCGCCCGGTTTTCTGAAATAAAGGCGGCTCTCGCGGTTGGTCTGCTGGATGTTTTCGCGTCGGACAGGACCATCCTGGCCCGCTATTTTGACGATACGGTGACCATCTTGCCCGACTATTTCGCGCCTCGCGAATACGGCGTTGCGACAAAACTGAGTAACAGCGAGCTTGCCGGCTTTGTCGAACTGCGGATACAACAGTGGACGCGGGAAGGTATTTTAGAGGCATTGAAAAGCCGCTTTGGGCTTTAGGGACACGCTGATTAAACACCGCTTTGTTGACGGATTCCCCAAGGAAAAATAAGGTTATGGAAATTAAACGTGCTAAAGATTTGGATGAAAATATAAGAGAAAAAATAAGCGAATTATTTGTCGAGGCGTTTGGGCAGGAATTGAAAATAATTTCAAGAGACGCGGACAAATTGATAAAAGCATTTTCACATATCTTTGTGCTTGATTATTTCTATATCGGTATCATAGATAATGAAATCGCCGGAATGATGGCTTGCACGGACAAAGAACATTATTGTATACATCATAACAAAAAAATATTGCTGAAAAATCTGGGGTTTGTAAAAGGATTTTTGGCAACTATGATATTCACAAAATATTTTAACAAATACCCCAAATATCCTGTTGAAATTGATGAAAAGACGGGCTCTATCGAGTTTGTGGCAACAAATAAAAAACAGAGAAGAACGGGGGCCGCCTCATTAATAATGGAATATATATTTTCATTAAACATGTATGAAAAATATATTTTAGAGGTCGCGGATACAAACGAAAAGGCGTTTAATCTCTATAAAAAGATGGGGTATAAGGAAGTCCATAGAATCAAACAGAAATACGCGAAAAAGATGGGCATAAATTATTTGGTTTACATGGTAAAATAAATGATGCTGTGCTAGGCACGTTCCTACTATTCCTGCGGCGCGATGCCCATAAATGTTTCAAGGCAGATAAATGCAACAGGGCCCCGAAAGACGCCTCCGCAACGCCCCCCATCACAAAGAATATAACCACGGAGGGCGCGGAGTGACACGGAGAAAAGATGCAACCAAATTCGCCTTTGCGGTTAATTTCTTACCTCTTTGTCAACCGACAGAAATACCCTCATGCAAATGAGTTTTGAAACAGCCTCTATTATCGGCGAGGGGCTTCCCCTTCCCCGTAGGGGGACTGCGCCGCCCCTTCACATCACAACGCTCCCAAGGGAAGCCCCTGCGGGGCTATGAAGCGCTGCTCGCAGTTCGGAAAGTGTTCTTGGGCCGCGTGGTCCGACAAGCGTCATGGCAAACGGCAGGTCAACGCCGGCAATGCGGGCAAGGTCTTGGACTAAGAGCCGGGTGAGCCTTTTTTCGCGGACGTTGATGAGGGGAAAGAGGCGCGGTTTAGCCGGGGCGTGGGTTATCCCGCCAGAGACAACGAACCGCTCGACAAGGCGATAGATGTTTTCCGAGAGGAGCGTTTCTGTCCGCGTTCTTTTTGTCGCGGTCTCGCAATGGCAGGCATTGTTTACCGCCGGCCCGGTGAGGCTGTACTCAAGGGCCCCGTCCACGGAAAACGGCGAGAGGCTCGCGGGCCCCGCATCAAGACCGAACGAAAAGAGCAGGGGCCTCAATCCCGCGCCGATTCTTTCTTGGTTCCAGTCCCCCAGATAGGCGCGCGCCATCAGCACGGCGCGGATCGCGGCAAGCGCGTTCTCCCGCAGACCGCCTTCGTTGAGTATGCCCCAGTGCGCTATCATCTTGTCGCCCAGATACTTGTCAACATGGCCGCCGGTTAAGCGGACGCAGAGTCCGGCCTTTTGGAAAAAGGTATTTACCAAATCCAGTTTTTGTCGCGGCCGCAGGTACCGTGTTACGGATGAAAACGAGCGAATATTGCAGAAAAGCACGACCGCTTTGTTGTCTTGGTTTAGGCGGGGCATTTTTTCGGTCTGGATAAGGCCCGCAAACGTTTTGTTGGAAAAAGGCGCGATTTGCCCGTAGAATCGTGCCAGCCGGTTTAACGTGAACGCGAGAACCCCGGACTCGTCACGGCGTTCAATGGGTATTTCGCCGCCGAAATCCCAGCCCGTGAAGAGTCGCGTCGCGTCATGCGCGGCCAAAAGCTGGTGTTTAAGGGAGGGCATTTTCGACTCCGACTCCAATCGCGGGTTTGATCAGCGAAAAATACACCATGTTTTTTTCCGGCAGTTTTCGCGTGATAAAATGAGCGCCACCCAGCCCGAATGTCCGTTCCGTCATCACGATCCGTTTCCCGGTTTTTGTGCCGATACGGGTACACCTCACCGCGTTTTTCACAACCTCTCCCAGTATGCTGTACTCTTTCCGCTCGGTGGTTCCAGCCGGACCGGCAAGCGCTTCCCCCGAATCCAGCCCCATCGAAACGTTAAACTGGGGATATCGGACAGAGCCCGCCCGTTCGGCACGAATACATATATCCCGCTTCATCGTTTTGACCACGGAACGGACCAAAACACAGGATCTCAGGGCGGCAACGGCATCCTTTTTCAGGTTCGGTGTCAACGATGTGTTCCCCCAGACCGCCAGCACATAAAAATCGTCAATCGTCCAGATCTTGTTCACTGCCCCGCCCGTCTTGGTAATGGAAGGAATGATCCGCGCAAGCAATTCGTTTACCAGCTCGTTCATCTGTTCCGGGGTGGTCAGACGGGCAAGTTTATGATAGTTGTTGATCCTGAACACGGCAAGTGTAACATCAGGACTTTCGGCGGACGAGGAAAGAAGGTCTTTTCGTGCAAGATCGGCCGCGTTTTTATTGACGAATTGCGACATCACTGCAAGGCTGCTCCCCATCCGGGCAATGCTCTTTTCAAGTGCCGCGATACTGCCGCCTCCCACATGCGGGAAAACATCGAAAATGCCGTCTTCAAACCGCTCCGCCGTCTCGACGAGCCGTACGATACGCCGGGCGGTAAACGAAGCGCGCGCCCTTGCCACAGCCAGTCCGATGCACAGGATCACCGCCGACAGCACGGCGTTCCAAAGCCATGACGGATACGCGGCAAACACGCCCTCCGGCAAGATTCCCATTTTAGCCGCGAGACTCTCGATCGGCAGGGAAAACTCGTAAAGCCATGCGGCGACATTCAACGCGGCAAGGAGCGGCACAAGAATACCGGCGGTTATTGGCAACGATTTTGTTTTCAGCGGAAACGGAACACCGACACGCATGACGTTATTCTACGACAAAACCGCAAGAACGTCAATTTAGCGTATTGTGCGGGGCCGGCAATTTGCCGTGACTTCCTACGGTCAACAAGTTAAGAACTTGTCCACAGATTACACAGATTGTACCGGTTTTTTGTTACAAAACTCGATTGTACTAGGGTATTTCTGTCTGTTGACAAAGAGGATAGGCATTTGCTGGTTTGATAGCCTATCGGCCTTACAGACACTATTGAAGGCGGCCTTCACAGAAGGCTGGCAAAACAGAAGGACTCACCGGAAAACGCCTGTCCATCGGTAAAAACCTTCGGCGCCTTCAGTACCGCGGTGCTGATGCCTGAATAAAAGGCGGGGCCTTTATTGGCGCCGCACCGTGTTGCGTAATTGTAATAACGCGCTCAATGTTTCGCGCGCGGCAAATGGGTGCCTTTGCGGTTAAATTTCTTGAAAGTTAGCAGAACAGACAGGCTATCAGTAGAGAGCCCATTCCCAAACATAAATCCGTGTTCATCCGCGCTTAACCGTGATACCAGCCCGAAGCGAAGAAGCCGTACTGCCTCAAGGCGGTGTTCCAGCCGGAGCTGGACATTCACGAGACCTCAGGCAAGGCGGAGGCGTACAACATCACGACCCCGCCCAAGGTCATCGAGGAAGGCTTCAACGCCGCCTGCGAGCTCATCTGCTGCCTGCTGGGGGACGGGCGCCGGATCAAAACGCCGCTCTGCACCGTGCGGACGCGGCTGCCCGGCGAGTACGGCGGCTCCGAGGCCGGCCTGGCCCCCGGCGCGCGCCCGAATTGCGGGAATACATCGCCGGGCGGGTGCGGGCGGTGTTCGACGAAGACACGAACGGCTTCATCGCCGAAGCGGTTGACGAGAGCGACGGGCATGTGAACACAACGATGACCAAGAACAACAT
>JAIRNN010000341.1 GCA_031257995.1 Spirochaetaceae bacterium
TGCGGTGTTTGATAACTCCATCATAGAGGGTATTGCCGTTTTTTTACAGGCACAGACGGGGCGGCTAGCCGCCCCGTCTGTGCCTACAGTGGCCAGGGGTGTTGCACTTCAAGATTGAAGGCGGGTAGCCCAGTATGGCGGGACGCGGGTTTTTGCCTGGAGTTGTGAAGGCAAAAACCCGCCCCCCGCCTCCTTCCGGGGAAAAATGCAGGGGGGATTTTTGGGGTTCTGGGGATTTCCCTTGCTCTCCAGCGGTCTAGGCTGCTGGGGAAATAATTTTATTGAGGAGGCATACAAATGTATACACCACAGTTTTCGGATAAGGCGGCCATCACGGTTCGCCGTCTCGCATGGGCATTGGAAGTGTCGATGCCCAAAGCTGTCAATCAAATCATCAATACGCTTCCGTTTATTTACACACAGGGCGTGATTTGTCTTGCTTGCAAAGACCGGACAAAATGCGCGATGTGCGCCTTCAGCGGCCAGACCGCAGGAGGGCAATCGAAACCAGCCGCATAGCGGCAATGCCGCCCCCGGCCACCGCGCCGGGGGCATTTTGGAGGAAATACCATTATGAAATGCTATCAGGTAACGGCGCGGTTTATGTTCCACCTGCACCGTCCCGCATTAGTTTCTACGGCCATAGAAAAGAAGCGGCACGTCCCGGCCTTTTTCGTCCGGACAGGCTTGCCCTATGGTCCTTGTACCAAGATCCGCCACTATTACCGCAGCAGGAAGGAAGCGGAGGACTATGTGTCTCATCTGCACAGAGTTTACAAAGGCCGACTGGCCGCCGACCCCGCCATCACGGGCGGTCAGAGCTGGCTTTTTCCAGATTGTGAATAACGGGCGACAGACGGGCGGAGGCCCGTCTGTAGTAATTCGCCTATTTTTCTTTTTGTCCATATCCATCTATGGTGAATGCGATTGTCCAAACTTAGGTGCTTGACGACTTCCCCAAACGTGTGTTATGGTTTTGGAAGTTTTTTATCGAGGAGGATTTCATGGAAATCTATGGTGTTTTTGACGATTTTCACTATCGGGCGCTGGAGGATTTGCCCGACAGGGCATTTGGTCGGGCTTTGCCGTACTTTTCGGAGCCCGTACCGGGTTCGCCGGGTTGTTGGCGCGTCAATGGTTGCTGGCTTTACCCCTGGGCTGTTGCGGACCGGACAGTCGGCACGAGATTTTCCCATATTGCTCCAGCGGTGCGGAATGTTTGGTCGAATTATGGTATTTTTGATTACGATAATTTTTTGCCAATAGCGCGACAGAACCGATATGCCGGGAGGAGGGATGAAAATGATTGATTCGGAGGTGTTGCCTTTGGTGAAAGACGCGGTGAACAAACTCCGATACGGGTGTTTTTCTATACTGAATCTTGATTTACCCTATTATTCCGGGTTGACAGGACCGCAGGCGAGGGGTTTTGGAAAAAAGTTTTATGACACGGTATCAAAAGGTGTTCTTAATACGGATGCATTTACCGTGAGGCCTGTTATTGGGGCAAGGAATCCGCAAATGTATGAGAAAGTCCATGAGTTTCAACCCAACCCGGATCCCACATACCCGCAGGAGACACTACTGAAAGATGCGACTGTCGGGCAGGCTATGGAGCGTGTTTTTGAGATTTTCTTTGATCGCGTAGCGAGGCGTTACGCTGTTCCCTTTGTGGGCGTAGATGGGAATAGCCTTAAAGACAGCGTAGAGATGCCGGACACTGCCTAAGGAAGCGCTGATTTATTCAATTGAGAATAAATAGGTATTACTTTAATGCGGTATTTGCGTGGAATATGCGGCACAGATGCTGGAATTCTACCAAGGGCATTTGGCCGCCGCCCTTGCCATCCATGGGCGGTCAGGGCCGGCTTTTCCCGGATTGTGAATGACAGGCGGCGGACGGGCCTCCGCCCGTCCGCCGGGATTCTCTTTTTTTTTGTTTCAATTTCCCCGTATTTTGTCTTTATCCGCGAGACCCGCTTCGCCAAATTGTTTAGTGGAAGCGTACGAGGTAGTCCGTACACCGATTACGCCGGGTATACCGCGATGGCCGCGAGGCCCGGCGTACCCCGCAACGCGCCGCGCCGCTTCCTCTTCGCTCAGCTTCTGCGCTGACGCCGAGTCGTACAGCAGCGCCCTCAAAAGCGCGTTCTCTTCCGCCCTCGCTATCCGCCCGTATTCCGCGCGCGCGTATTCCCGGTACGAAACCCCGACCCCGGAGGCCGCCTCTAAAAGCGCCTCCGCATCCGCGCCCCGGCCCGCAAGCCGCGAAACAATCTCCCGTATCCCCGCCTCGGCGCGCCCGTCCCACGCCGCCAGATACTCCGCCGCCAGAACGCCGCCCACTTCGTTTTCCCACGCCGCCGCCGCCGCCCCCGCGTCTCCCGCGCCTATTATGCGGGTACCCTCATATTCCCATTCCCGCGCCGCCGCCGCAAGCCGCGCCCGGAACGCCCCGCTCCCGTCCTCCGCTTCCTCAAAAAACTTCCCCGCAAGCCATTCCGCATAGCCCTTTTCCACCAGCAGCGCGTATTCCCCGGCCGCGCTTTCCCGCTCGGCCTCCCACGCCTCTTCCCCGGCCTCTTTCATATAGAGGGTCCGCGCTTCCCATTCCGCAAGCGCCTCTTCCAGCCCCGCCCGGCTCAGCTCCTCCCACCGGGCCATGTTCGTCTCTTTCCCCGCCCGCTCAAGCCCCCGCTCCAGCCGCGCCCTTCCCGCGCCCCGCGCCTCGTCAAACGGGTACGCGGGCGCAAACGCCGCCGTATGCGCCAGTATGAGAATAACCGCCACTGTCCTGCTCGCCCGTCCGCCCATAGCGCTCTCCCTCAGAAAATGACCGCGTGAAGCTTATCAGATATTTGTCTTTTTGTAAAGCCGCCGCCTTTTCAACAGTGTCAAGGCTCCCGTAAGCGGTAACAATAGCCCGGCGCCTCTGCCGGTTGTCTGCCTGTCCGAGAGGAAGAGGGAAGCCTCCCCTCGCTACAGGCCTGCGGTCTTACACTACCCCTCTGCGGGGCACTGCCCCCGCTCCGCCCCAGAAAAAGGTGATCATATCAGGATAAATGTAAGCGGTAACAATAATAATATTTGAACCGGACAAGTCCGACGCTGTTTGCTAACAAGCCCCACAACATCGCGGACACGTCTCCGGCTGTTCACAAACAGGTTGAACGGTGCCCCCTATTTCCACCTGTAAGGAACACCCTCTCGGCTTATTCAAGGAATAGGGCAGGTTTGGGTTATATTCTCTGAATCCACAAAAATCTATAACCGAGGCTATTTGATATACCGATTCTTTAGTCGACTGGTGAGTACAGGAAGCATATCCAGATCTTTAAGGTTGTCCATATTCATTACACGACTCTTCTCCTTTGAGGATTCGCAGTGCCCCCAACGCAAGGGCTTCCATTTCGTTTTCGCCGGGAAGAACGATAACCTTTCCCAAATAACCTGCCCGTCGGCTCACCTCTCCGGTAATGTATTTAGAATACGCCATGCCTCCGGTCAGTATAACCGCATCAATCTTTCCGCAAAGCGGCGGGGCCATTTCGCCGATGCCTTTGGCAATCTGATACGCCTCGGCCTCGTACATCTGTTTCGCGAGCTCGTTCCCCTCGGCAATCATCTGTTCAATCTTTCTGCAATCATTGGTATGCAAATAGGCTTTCAATCCGCTGTTTTTCTTCAATTTATCCATGAATTCTTTTTTGGTGTACTTCCCGCTGTAACACAGGTCAACGACATAGCCTAATGGGACGCTGCCTGAACGTTCCGGTGAAAAGGGACCCGCATCATCGGTTATGGTGTCTACAATCCGGCCTTTTTCGTGGGCGGTTATCGATATGCCGCCGCCGATATGGGCCACGATAAAATTCATGCTTTGATAGGTTCCACCCAGTTGTTCCGCCGCTTTGCGGGCCATGGCTTTCGAGTTGAGGACATGGGCAAAGCTCTGCCGCCGTATCTCCGGAATACCGGTTATCTTTGCCACGTCGTACAATTCGTCGGCGGCGACCGCGTCATAGATATACGCCGGAATGCCCAGAGGCTCCGCTATGCTGTATGCGATAAAAGCGCCCAAATTGGAGGCGTGCGGGATCGCGTTTCGGAGGTCGTCCAGCATTTTCCGGTTTACCCGATAACCGCCGCCCTTCACCGGCGGCAATTGCCCGCCTCGCCCGACCACCGCTGTCAAACGGGAAAGCTCAACGGCCTGTTCCTCAAGCGTTTTGATCACGTAGTTCTTGCGAAACTCAAATTGATCGAGGATCGTACCAAACCGTTCCGTTTCTTCGATAGGATGGGCTATTGTTTTTACAAAAAGGGGTTTAGTATCCACAAAAACGGCTACTTTTGTGGACGTGGAACCTGGATTGATAGAAAGAATACGATACTCCATATCGTTTTGCACTCCTTTACACCGACATTTTTTCTACGGCTACTCTGTATACTCAGTTGCCATACAGTCCTCTGCGGCTCTTTTTTTTCTTCTCTTCAAGCACACCAAATCAAGACCGCGCCCCGGAGCGAACGATTATAGAAGGCCGCCCTAACTCCGCGCCGTGGATGCGGCGGCGCACAGCAGAATAGACAGATGTTTTTCTTCGGTGCTTGCTCCCCGTGAAGTCAGCACGACAGGAACGGCGGCCCCGACGATACAACCAGCCATTTTCGCGTTTCCCGCATAGATCAGGCTTTTTCCCAAGATATTCCCGCAAGCAATATTGGGAACCACAAGAATATCCGCGTCTCCGGTTATCGGGCTTTCGTAACCTTTCAGCACGGCGGATTCCCTGCTTAAAGCAAGATCCAGTGAGACGGGACCCTCGACAAAACAGTCTCCCAGCCCGCCCTTTTCACCACGCTCTTTCAGTATTCTCGCGTCCTCGGTTTCAGGCATACGCTCGTTGACCGTTTCGCTGGCTGCCAGCACCGCGACTTTTGTCGTCTGATACCCCAGCATTTCAAAAAGAACCGCCGCGTTTTTAATGATGTGTTCCTTCTGTTCAAGAGTCGGATACGGTATCATCCCGCCGTCAGTAACGCCCAGAAGTTTTGGGTATCCAGGCAGTTCGAATAAAGCCAGATGGGACATGACATTTTCCCCGCGCATACCGGTGTTTTTGTCGATAACCGCCCGCATCAGGGTTGCCGTCTGAAGTTTTCCTTTCATCAGAAAATTTCCGTGCCCTTGCCGTACCAGAGCCACAGCCTTTTCCGCCGCATCCCGTTCTTCCCCGGCATCGACAATCGCGTCCTGTGGTATGTCCGCGCCCTGTTCTTCACCAACAGCCAAAATCGACGATCTGTTTCCCACGAGGATATAGTCAATAAGGCCCTCGCGGGAAGCCCGTAGGACCGCTTCCAGTGTATGCCCATCGTTGGCGGAGGCCACAACGACCGTCCTTTTGGGTGCGTCCCGCACGAGTGCCGTTAGACTGTCAAAAGTTTTCAACATAGCCTTTCATCTTTTTTAAACGACAGATTATCGTCAACGGTATATGTTAAGATTATCATTTCTTGTGAAACGGGGAATAGACCCAAAATTGTCCCAGCTCAATTTCAGTTTTCGCGCCAAATGGAAGTGCTGCGACCTGTACATAGCTACGTGCCGGCGTATTTTCCGGGAAATACGAGGCGTACACCTCGTTCATCGCGGCAGCCTTAGTTTCTACGATCATTGAAAGAAAGGATGACCGTAAAGCGATTCCGATTCCAGCGCGTAACTGGGGATATTTTAGGCGTACCGTCACGATAGATAAGTCTCCGCTTTCGAAAGCATACTTTTGAGCGTTTCTATAGCTGTGGTTTTAGGCAGCATCAGACGGACCGCTTTTTTATCAAGTTGGTCGAATGACTCACAGCTAACCGTCCATAATTGCACATAGTTTGAAAGAAATGTTTGCAAATTACCTTCGGGTATATTTCCGTCGTAATACAAGGTCATGATCGGTGTAGTAAGAGAGGTCGTCGCAATGGTCATTTTTTTTATTACACTCATAACCATTGATTTATTCGCCGATATTACCTTAAGATCAGGAATAGCTGTATTGAGGTCTAGAAAAGTTTTTCCAAGAACTCGCGCGATACTATTACAATTAAACTGGTTTTCAACTTTTTTGAACTGCGTAATGGTATCGGAGATGGTTGCATCGGAAGTGATTAAATACCCTAAACGTATACCGGCCATACCAAAACCCTTAGAAAATGTTCTCGTCACGACAACATTAGGGTAGGTCTTAATAAGTTGTATGGCAGAATTTTCAATCTCCATATAATCCCCATACGCTTCGTCAACAACAAGTAATCTTCCCATAGAAAGAGCGTTTTTAGCTATTCTTTCAATATCGTATAGATCAATTATCTGTCCAGTAGGATTATTAGGATTCTCAACAATAAAGAGGGAATGATTGGCGCTCATTTGGTTATAATAGGTAGCAGAAACGAACTTATACTTATTACTTTTCTCCATTTTGTAGGAATCATAAATTGCCCCTAAGCAGTTCACCTGATCCACAAACGCCGTAAATTGCGGCGCATGGCCCAGGACTCTCTTGCTATTGGCGGGAGTATCTATGTCATGACAGAGGCATAAGACATTAAGATTGTGAAGAATATCCGTGGTACCGTCACCGATATATATATTAGCTTTGGTAAGCCACTGCAAGCCTTTTGATTTATTACGATAATACTTTGCTATCGCATCAAGTATTGTTTCGTCATGGGGATAGTGTTTCACAGTATCCTCAGTAATTTTGCCGAGTTCGGAAAGGACGGTCGCTGGTATGGGATCCGGGTTTACGCCCAAGGAACAATCAAGCTTAGTCCCGGGAGGCGCATCGCTCTTACCATAATCCTTTAAGGTATAATTCCTTATAAAACTATTCACATCGTACTGTATACCCGCCATAATTTCCTCCTTATTATGAGACAGTAGGCCCGGATTTCTATCCGGGCTTCCCTGACTTATAAACCTATGCTTTTAACGCCTCAACCTCAATCTCAATTTTCGCGCCTAACGGTAGGGCCGCGACCTGTACACAACTGCGTGCCGGCGGGTTTTCCGGGAAATACGAGGCGTACACCTCGTTCGTCGCGGCAAACTCCGAAAGGTCGGTCATGAAAACGAGGGTTTTTACCACATCTTTCAGTGACAAGCCCGCTTCTTCCAGAATTACCCTGCAATTCTCCAATGAATTCTTCGCCGCCAGTTTTATATCAGTTTTTTCAAGCGCGCCGATGGCAACTTCAAGGGGAAGCTGCCCGCTAGTGTAAACGAAATTCCCCTCGGCGATGCCCTGTGAATAGGGTCCTATCGCTTTCGGCGCCTTATGCGTGTTAATAACTTTTCCCATATACACCCCTTTCTTTCTGTAACCATCCCCGCTGGTTTTAAATTTATCTGTTAATAAATTAATAGTATTAACAGATGATAATTATAAACCTACGATGCTGCTTACTTGATTTGTTCGCCCCCAACAGTTTTGTCGTGTTTATATATTTTATATATTCCAATGGTAAGTAATGGAATTATATACACAACAAAGAACACCCAGGTAATTGTACCATAACCTTTTGCAATAAGCCCGGTAAGCCCAAAGTTTGCTACAAACATACCTAGAAGTAAAAATACGACCGTCGCAGTGGTACGCAGCCATTTCCGCGGGTTTTCTTCAGTACAAAACTGCTTTTCCAATCGGTCAGTTGCCGCCTTAATAAAACCAGCGCCGGTTTCAATAAACGTGCCAAACAGCACTAGGAGGAAGATAATCTGGAACCAGCGTATATTCAAGTCTGCTAAAATCACGTTCAGAGGGACGGCAGAGGTCATGATGTCAGGGTACTTGCCTATCATTGTAATAAAAAGCATAATGCCGGGGACAATACCAATCGCACCGGCGATGAGACCTGACGCAATGGCTTCTTTTCGGCTTTCCATTTCAGTAACCGTATACAGGATAAATGCGACACAGGCCAAGTTATAGAATGCGTACTTTCCACCACCAATAACCCATCCCGGATTGATTTCCTTGACTACCGTTAGCTGTTCGGCAATTGTTCCTCCAAATTTGACAATGCATATAGCCATGAAAATGATGTAAACCGTATAAAGAACATAGGACCAGACGGACAGCACATTTACCAATACTTTAGTGCCCGCGATTACCAAGTAGGCTACTCCGGCGGCCAACAAAATAATCCCAACCCATTTGTTAATACCGAAAACATCATAAAGATTTTGCCCCGATGCGGCAACAACGACCGAAAGCACGAGGAAAAGGAGAATCAGATAGCTGATCTCAAAGAGAATCCAGAAGCGTCCGATTAGTTTTTTAAAAAAATCAAGGTATGTGTAGGTTTTAAAAACACGGGCAAATTCAAATGTTACCGCGCATACAACCGAAAGACATATCATTGATACAACCATCGAAAGCAGACCGCCCAATGAACCGCTGGGGAAAAAGAATTCCGAAAGTTCTGCCCCAGTACCATAGCCCCCCGCGATTAAAATCGATTGAAAAATGAGACCGGGGGTAATAAGTCTAATAATTTTACTCTTTTTTGCCGTAGCCATAAAAACCTCCTTCATAGCCAATTACCTATATTAACTCGAAACGTCCTGTAAAGAACCGGAGCTGTTTCGGCTCATAAACCCACTTGAGACCCCGAATCGTATCCCGCTTTTTGTAAAGCTCAATCACCGCATCGGCCACCACGTCCATGTGTGAGTACGTGTATACCCGGCGTGGAATAGTCAGCCGAACTGTTTCAAGTTTGGGATAATGATCCTTGCCGTCCTTGCCACGTCCTGCGGAGATTACACCTCGTTCCATAGACCGAACCCCGGATTCCACGTAGAGGTGGGCCGCCAGCGATTGGGCGGGAAATTGGTCCTGGGTCAGATGAGGGCAGAAACGCCGGGCATCGAGGAATACCGCATGGCCTCCCACGGGAAGGACGATAGGCACCCCTGCCTCAATAAGCCGGTCGCCCAAATAGCGCACCTGCTTAATCCGGTGTTCGATATATTCAAACTGAATTGATTCCCGAAGGCCCCTCGCCATAGCCTCCATATCCCGGCCAGCCATACCGCCGTAGGAAGGCATCCCTTCAAACACCACCACCAGTTCTTTGGCGGCAAGGAAAAGCTCTTCCTCATTCATGCAAAGAAAACCGCCGATATTGGTGAGGCAGTCCTTCTTCCCTGACATGGTGCAGCCGTCGGCATAACTAAATTCTTCAAACACGATCTCCCTGATGGTCTTGTCTTTGAATTCCGGCTCCCGTTCCTTAATGAAATAGGCGTTTTCCACACACCGGGTCGCGTCCATAAACATTCTGATCTTATGCTTTTTGCAAAGGGCTGAAACATCCCGTAAATTTTGCATGGAGACCGGCTGGCCCCCAGCCAAATTCACCGTTACTGCCACACAGACATAGGCGACGTTTTCGGCTCCATGCTCATCAATGACTTTTTGGAGTTTTTTCAAATCTACATTGCCCTTAAAGGGGAGATCAATGGTGGAATCGTGGGCTTCGTCACAGACGACATCAACAAAAATACCCCCGTTGGCTTCCTGATGATACCGAGTAGTGGTAAAATACATATTTCCCGGCACGTATTGGCCCGGTTTGATGGCGATGCGGCTCAGAAGGTTTTCCGCGCCGCGTCCCTGATGGGTGGGAACCACGTGCTTGAACCCAAAAAGTTCTTTCACCGTCGCTTCCAGGTGATACCAGTTCCGGCTGCCCGCATAGGCTTCATCACCTATCATGATGCCCGCCCACTGGTTGTCGCTCATAGCGTTCGTTCCCGAATCGGTGAGCAGATCAATGTAGACATCTTTAGAATCAATTAAAAAAGTATTATAACCTGCTTTTATAATAACTTCTTCACGGTCCTCCCGTGTGTTCATCTCAACATACTCAACCGATTTAATACGGAACGGCTCCGCTGGGTACTTCTTTCCCATAATAAAAAAAAACCTCCTAATAGTTTTATACTGCAAAGAATTTTATATAACAATGTTACTATATCACAGTGTTAAAAAGCTGTCAAGTCTTTTTGTGGTTTTTTTGTGATTTTTTTATAAATTTTTTTGTTTTGAGGTTTTTGACAGTGCCGGCAAATATGAAAGCCGGTGCTTAATCTGGGCCGGTAACGGCAAAAGGTGTCGAAATTTTGTTATGGTAAAGAAGCAGGGCCGCATTACTAGACAGAAACATAACCCAAGCCGCCGTGATGATTGTGGATTTAGAGTATGGACAGAGACAGTATTTTTGAGAACCCCCGCCTCTTAGAGCGGAAAGCGGGAAATAAAGAGCGGGGGCCACATCTTTTTTAACGTGTCCATAAACAGATACCCGTCCGGTCATGGACAGGTTCCCGGCTGTTTGCTAAAAGTCCCCGCAACGTCGCGGCAAAGGTAACCCGGCGCGGTTAGGCCGTTTTGTATGCGCACTCTATGAGCAGTGCCTGGGAGAAGTCGGCAGCGGCCCGGTCGTTGTCCCCTTTAATCCGGTACGCTTCTCCCCGGTTTCTATACGTCTCCGGCCAGATTGGGTCGAGGCTCAACGCCTTTGTGTAATTCTTAATCGCCCGGCCGTAGTCCCCTTTTTTCGCGTAAGCGGTGCCCCGGTGAAAATACGCCCTCTCGTCTTTCGGGTAGAGACGCAAAGCCCGGTTATAATCCGCTAACGCCCGTCCGCAGTCGTTTTTTTTCGCCATACGCCCTGCCCCGGTAAAAATACGCCTCTATAAGTTTTGGGCCGTATTGTATCGCCTTAGTTAAGTCCGCTATCGCCTGTTCTATGTCCTTTTTTTCATAATATGCCCGGCCACGGTAACAATACGCTTTCGCAAAATGGGGTTCAATCCGCAACGCTTGGGTATAATCCGTTATCGCCCTGTCCCAGTCCTCTTTTTCAGTATACATTTGGCCCCGGTTGTAATACACCATCTCAAGGTTCCCGTCGATACGCAGGGCCTCATTATAGTCCGCTATCGCCTTATCATAGTCTCCAAATACAGCGTACATAAAGGCGCGTCCGCAGTAAGCGTCCGCATCGTTCGGGTTGAGACGTATAGTCTCGGTGCAATCCGTTATAATATCTTCGTTGCTCTTAAATTTCATGTTGTTCATCATTTACTGCCTTATAAAACGTTCGAAAAGACCGTTATTACTGATACAGCCTATTATGCCGGAAGCCTCCTGCAAGGATAACGTCTCTTGCGAAAAAAAACAAGAAAGCGGTATCGGCAACGAGCGCGGAGACTAGGAGGCTCGTTGAGGGGAGATATTTCTCAATAGAAAAAAGGGGGGAAGCCTCCCCCCTGCCTCCCGCCCTACGGGCTCCCGGCACCCCCCTCTGCGGGGGACACCCCCGCAACGCCCCCAAAGAAGAAGGAAAAAACCGCTACGCGGTTTTCCCAAAACAGTAACCCTTGCGACAGTGGCGGCATTATCCGCTGGGGTGACGCGGCCATCCCGGCACCCTTTGGCACGGTTCTTGTGCGCAGCCCCGCGTCTCCACGGCGGCCAAGAACCGTGCCAACCCCTTACGGGGCCGGGTGAAATATACCCTCCGGTTCCGTTTAGCGGTTTGTGCGCCCCCCTGAAAGCGCAAAGAATGTATCACGGCGGATAATATTAGCCCAGTGTGGCTTGGGGGGGGGGATTTTTTGGGCTCCGGGGGTTTTCCCTGCTTCCCAGCGGTTTTGGCCGTGAGGGAAAAATTTTTATCGAGGAGGTATACGGATGTATACACCGCAATTTTCGGATAAGGGGACCATATCGGTTCGCCGTCTCGCGTGGGCATTGGAAGTTTCGATGCCCAAAGCCGTCGATCAAATAATCGACGCGCTTCCGTTCATCTACACCCAGGGCGTGATTTGTCTTGCTTGCAAAGACCAGACAAAATGCGCGATGCGCGCCTTCTGCGACCAGACCGCCGGAGGGCAGTCAAAACCTGCCGCATAGCTGAACCTTCCCCCGGCCCGTGTGTCCGGGGGAATTTTGGAGGGCGCACCAGTATGAAATGCTATCAGGTGTCGGTACGGTTTTTGTTCCACCGGCACAGGCCCGCATTGGTTTCCACGGCCATAGAAAAAAAGCGGCACGTCCCGGCCTTTTTTGTCCGGTCAGGCTTGCCCTACGGCCCGTGTACCCGTATTCGCCACTATTACCGCACCAGAAAGGATGCGGAGGACTATGTGGCGTATCTGCGGAAAGTCTACGAAGGCCGCTTGGCCGCCGACCCCGCCATCACGGGCGGTCAGGGCTGGCTTTTCCCGGATTGTGAATAACAGACGGCAGACGGGCGCGAGCCCGTCTGCCGGAATTCTCCCTTAGGTTGTAACAGCGAGGCGCGGGATTGGGGACAATGCGCGGGGCCGTATTGAGGACCCCTATCGCCCGATCTTAATCCCTTTTGATAAAATACACGCCGTCCCGGAAGCAGTGCGCCTACGCATTGTTTCGAGCTCGTCTTAACGCCTCGTCTAAATAATCTATCGCCCGTTCGAGGGGACTGTCTATTTTTTCTATCTTCATGCTCCGCTCCGTAAGGTTTATCCCGTGTTCATAATTTTCGGCGTTGCCCGGCATTGCCGCGAGACCGGCCTCTATCGCGCTTTTCCCTATCCACTGGTCGTACACTTCGCTGGGAATGTTCGAATGCTCAACCCGCCGGTATTTCGAGAGGGGGTTGGACTCGGCGCGGTCAGCCTCGGCGAAGTAGGCGTTGGCCCGATCTGTGTCCCCTTTGTTCGCGTAAACGTCCCCCCGCTTTCTATACGCCTCCGCATAATAAGGATCGAGCCGCACGGCCATTGAGTATGAGTCAATCGCCCGGTCATAATCCCCTGTTTTTTCGTATGCGATGCCCCGGTCGAAGTACGCTTCCACATCGATCGGGCAAATCTGGATAGCCTGTGTATAGTCCTCTATCGCCTGTTCGTATTTCTCTTTATCAAAACGAACTCTGGCCCGGCAGAGATACGCCCCCCCCCCTATGATTGGGGTTACATTTAATGGCCGCCGTGAAGTCTTCTATCGCCCGGTCATAGTCCTTTAGGGAATAATACATATAGCCCCGTGAGTAATACGGTTCCGCATCGTTGGGCGCGAGGCTGGCAGCCTTGCCGTAATCCCCTGCCGCCCGGTCGTAGTCCTTTTTTTCGGCATACGCGCCTGCCCGGTGGTAGTACGCCTCCGCATCGTTGGGGTTGAGACTAACCGCCTTGTTAAGATCCGCGATCGCCTGGTTGTATTCTTCACACCCGGAAAACACGATGCCCCGGTCGCGATACGCCTCCGCGTCTTGAGGATTGCGTCTGATCGCCCTGTCGCAGTCTTCTATCCCCCGGTCAAGATAACAATAATTTAAGTATTCCATCATATACCGCCTTGAAGAATTGATATTATTGCCAAAATAGCAAGGCAATTTTATCATTTATTGTGAAAAAAGGCAAGTACAGACATTAAAACACGCCACGGAGCGTAAGGAAGGGGCAATTTTTCCCGCTTAATCTTTCGTCCGCGATGGGGTTAGAACCGATTGCCGCAAACCCATCCGCGGCGGGTTTTTTCGCGCCGTTTCCAAAAGAATTTGTCTTTATCCGCGAGACCCACTTCGCCAAATTGGTTAGTGGAAGCGTACGAGGTAGTCCGTACACCGATTACGCCGGGTTTACCGCGATGGCAGCGAGGCCCGGCGCACCCCGCCCCGCCCCGCCCCGCGCCGTTCCCGGCCCGGCTTGTCCGTCAGCCACCGAAACCGCGAACCGGACCCGAAACGCCCGCGATCCCCGCCTTCGTCTCGCCGGAACCTCACGGCAAACGACGTGCCGCTCACGGACGGCCATCAACAGGCGCGACTAAAGACGCGCAGAGAATGTCGGAGGGAAACCACCCCGGCAGTATCTCCAGCCGATGCAGGCATCGGCGTACCGCGCCTTCATCACGCCGGAACGTCGCGGGGAAAGACGTTGCAATCACAGGCGGTCACCACAAGGCGCGACTAAAGACGCGCAATAAACGTTGGGCAAAAACCACGGTGGCCGTATTCCCGCCCGGCCCAGGCGCCGGGGACCCTCCCCTTCGTCTCGCCGGAACGTCGCGGCCTTAAATGTTGAGATCACAAGCGGCCGCCACAAGGCGCGACTAAAGACGCGCAATAAACGCCGGGCAAAAACCGCCCCGACCGTATACCCGCCCGGCCCAGGCGCCGGGGACCCTCTCCTTCGTCTCGCCGGAACCTCGTGCCAAAAGATGTGCCACCCCCGGACGGCCGCCACAAGGCGCGACTAAAGACGCGCAGGTACTGTCGCCCACAGCGATATCTGCCCCAATCTACCAGCGATAGGGGCCTAACCACAAGATTAAACCCCTGGCCGGAAACACGGCCTAAACAGAGCCCCAAAAAAACTTCTGTCCGCACGGCCACTGGTACACGCCTCTCCGAAATCGGGTTGTGTTGTCCCCACCCGGGGCCGCTTTCTCCCGGCACGCCCTCGCGGGACCGGCGGCGGCGCTACAGGTTTCCCTCACCCCCCTGCCGTCCCCTTCCCCCCCCACCCCCCATACCCCCCGCTACCCCCCGCAAAAGTATACTATTGGACCCGGGGGGGGGGGCAGGGGCACTCAAAGGGGGGTGAGGTTTGGGTAAACCCAAAACCTTCCTCGCCGCCGCAGCGGGGCGTAACAGACCCGCCCGGGGCCGCGCCTCTCCGAAATCCCCCCGTGTTCAGGGAGCGGGGAAGCCTGAATGTGCCGCTTCGCGGGCCGTGCGGAAAGGCCATCACAGGGGGCTAACATCTTCCAAGGCGTTTACCCCTAAGCGGCCACCCCGCAATCACGTTTATGAGGGGCTTTAACGGGTAACGCGCCCTCTTTTTTCAGGCTTCTTTCTTGAAGGGCTAACCCCATCCGCAGCAAAGCGGGCGGGCCGCGGCCCGGCTTGTGTCCCGCCCAAAGAAGCGGGACATGCCCCGCCCGCGCGAGGCGCGGCAATAATCCCCGGCAACCACTGCCGGTTGTTTCGCAAGTTCTGCCCGGCCTCCAAACCCCCGCCCCCGCAATTTGCGTGAGCGGTAACGGCAGGGCGCGGAGCAAGTACCCCGCCGGAGGCCGAGGCCCCCGGCAAAACAGCTCTATAAGCGCCAAGTTCCGGCGTAACGTGTGCCGGAATCCTGCCCGGCAAGGCAAAGACTCGCCCCCGGCGTTTTCGCAAGCCCCCCAACGCCGTTATCACGCTTGTTTTACGCTTGTATTTTACCACCGGATTGAATTGTTTCGTTTACCCGCCCCCGGCGGGGGACCGTCCCGCCGGAAGCGGCGAAAGCCCGCTCATTTGCGGAAGTTGAAATTTTTTTCCGGTTCCGGCGCGCTTTTTCACGCCTGAGACGTCTTAAAAATCCCGGATTTTTCCGCTACAATGCCGGACGGAGGTACGCGGCATGGGCACATTAAATCTCATTACCGGCACGGCCAGCGGAAAAATCGGCCAGTTTCAGTACCAGACCCACGGCATGAAATGCGTCGTGCGGACAAAACAGCCGGGGGGTCTGACGAACGACCAGGCCGAACTGGTCAACAAGCCGATCCTTCTTAACCTTTCACAAGCGTACCACCAATGGGCGAAGTATCTCCTCGGCGCGTATCCCTCCGACTGGAAGAAACCGCAGGCCCTCTGGAACTATTACACCAAATGCAACCAGGGCATCTTTACCGGAACGGCGGACTACGGCGCGGGTTACGCGGTTGTGAAACACGGCGCGGCCAAACAGTATACGGCCACCTACACCGTGCGGCCGTGGGAACAGACGGCCGCCTTTCAGTTTGACGAGAACCCGGCCGCCCTGGACAACACGGCCGCAGTCTGCCTCGTCCGCGGCCTTACCTCCGGCCCTCCCGAAGACTGGGTGGTAGTCCGTCTCGCGGTAACGCCCGACCCCCAGCCGGTTCCCTGCTGGTCCGAGGAAGCCGGAAGCGGGAACGTGGGTTATTTCCTCCTCGACCGGGAAGGGAAACTCTACGGGGGCATGACCGTGTGCGAAGTCAAAGGGGACAGCCCCCCCGAATACTTTGCCCCCACTCCCGAAGAGATAGCGGCAAAAATGAGAGTGTATGAGGAACAGGCCCCGGACGGGTGGACCATACGGTTACGGCTCGCGTTCGACACGTCGTTTATGCCTTCCTGGATTGACGGGAAGACAATCCGGTACACGGCGCGCACGGCCATACAGGGACACCCTTCCGGCACGTCGTGGGCCGAAAACTACAGCCCAACAACAACGTTTCTTCTGCCCGAATACCACCTGGCGGCCACCGTGGACCCGGTTCTCTCGTGGGTCATAACGGAAGGCGGCGCCGAAAAATCTGATGCCGTACCGCTCAAAGTTTCCCAGATCCTGGCCCCGGACGGCTTTTTCGCCAATACGGAAGCGACGCTCTTTCAGGAGGAGGACTATCCGGGGGAATACAAGGCCGAACTCTCGCTTTACACCGAAACCGTGAAAGACGAGAATTTCGCTATGCTTTTCAACCTGCGGTTTACCGGCACGGGCAGCGTCGCTTCTCACATGGCGGAAAACCCGATGTTCGGCCCCGCCGAGGGCTTCCCGGCCGTGTGGGAAGGCATCCCCCGCGTCGCGGTAACACCCCCCTGCGGCACCGCCCAGCTTGTCATCGGGGACCACCCGAATGACAGCCGGTATTACTACGGTGTTTCTTTCAGCGTAGCCTACGATGAGGGCTAGGCAATGGCCGTGAAGTTAATTACAGTGTACCGAGAGGCCGCGTTTTCAGCGCGGCAAGGAGGATTGCAGATGGCAATATTCAATTTTATAAGCGGCGAGCTCCGCAACAAAATCGGCGGCATGGTAGGGGCGAAATGGAAGGGCAAGAATTATTTGCGCGCCTACGTCAAGCCCAAAGACGCGAAAACGCCGGATCAGCAGGAGGTCCGCGCCTCGTTCAAAATTCTGAACCAGCTCGGCAGCCGGATCAACGAGACGGTGCTGAAGCCGTATCAGGCGAAGCCTGTGGCCAACAAAAGCCCGGCCAACGTCTTTGTGAAGCTCAACACGCCCTTTATGGCCGCAAAGTCGGTCAACCTGCTGGACATCAAGATATTTAACGGAGCCCTGCCGCTGGGCGCCGCCGCAGTCGGCGCGGCGGCGGCAGCGGACAACAAGGTTACCGTTACCGTCACACCGGCCACCTACGGCATCGCCAAAGACACAGACACGCTCATCGCCATAGCCTACAACCAGACGAAGGACACCTGCAACACGGCCACGGCCCAGCGGGGATCGGGAAGCGCGGTGCCCATCGACATTGAAATCCCCACGGCGGCGGGAGACGTTTTCTACGTGTGGGTAACGGCGGCCCAACCCAAAGTGGCCAACGGCCCGACCCTTGCCTTTACCGGCACCGTAGGAGCGTAGCTGGAAAAGCGCGGCGGGGCCCCGGCCCCGCCGCCGTTTTTCCGGCTTGGTTGTGTCCGTTATGGCGCGTTTAAATCTCATTTCCGGTGAAATAAGGGGCAGCGTCGGCGGGCTCACCGGACAAAAATGGAATTCCCTCAACGTACTCAAGGCCAAAACCAGCCCCGCGAACCCCAAAACCGAGGCGCAGCAAACGCACCGCGAGGGGTTTGGAAGGGCAACCGCCCTCGGCGTACCCTTAGTCCGGCAGGTTTACTCGTACTACAGCCCCAAGAAAAAGAAAAGCCAGACGAATTTCAACTATTTCATGGCCTTAAACCGCGAATTTATCAATTCAGGCGGCCAAGACCCCGCTCTTTTGAGGCTCACGGACGGCAATCTTCCGGGAATAAAGACATTCTCGGTACAGGAATCGGGCGTTTCCCCCTCCGACGTGCGGCTCACCCCGGACATGACGGGCCTAAACACGCCCGCCCCCTTTGAAATCACCTCAAGCGGCAACCGGGGAAACACTGCCGGCACCAATATATACAGCCATTACTGGGCCTTTGACGGAACCCTCCCCGACCCCGACAATTATGACAGGGCATGGGAAAGCGCGAGTCCGTCAAACGCTTGGATATGTGTCAAACTCGGCAACCCGCGCCCCTTGAAGCGCGCGGAACTCTGGAACCGCGCATATCCGCCTCCCTACACCCTTATGCCCAAAAACTGGATAATCCAGGGAAGCGGCGACGGTATCATTTTCACCGACGTGCTTGCCGGATATTTTCCCCCTTCAAGCGACGGTTCCGGCGCGAAGCACGATATTTTTGTAGGTAACGACACGCCGTACCTTTACTACCGCTTTTTCTGTGTGGACGGCTACCACGCTGATTTTATAAGCATCGCGGAACTGCGGTATTACCACTCGGTTGTAAAGACGTTTCACGTCAGCCTTGAAGCGTTTGCCTACGGCGACGCTTCCCCCGGCGATTTAATCGTCATCGGGGCTATAAACCTTGAAAACCGGGAAGCCGTCATCACCGATGTGAGACGCGCCGACAGCCCCCTCCCGGACTTTCCCCTCGGCATAGGGTACAAGCCGGGGGACCGTTTTCTCGTCTACGCCTTCTGCACGGACGGCAAGGCGAAGGTGTCGAAATCGGCCCAGATACTCTACACGATACCTTAGGCGGAGGAGGCGGTTTGGCGATTATCGACATAAGTACCGGCATAATACGGGGGAAGGTGGGCGAAATAGTGTTTGAGTACCGCGCCGGGACCAACTACGCCAGAGAATACGCGCCCAAAAAACCGCCTCCCTCCGATAAACAAAAGGCGCACCAGAAGGTGTACGGCCAATTGCAAGGCTTAGGATCGATATGGCTTTCCGGCCTCATAAAGCCCTATTTCCTCGGAGACCCCAAAGAGCAGTGCGCCTACCGGGAGTTTATCAGGTACAACTGGGCGAGTTGGGACAGAAAAGTACCCGCATGGACAGTTGCTCTGCCCTTTTGGGGGTACGGCAGCCCCCCGGTCCTTGCGGTTTATGCGGATATGGCTGCCGGCACCGTAACGGCGGATCTGTTTCCCCCGCTCCCTTTCAGTTTGTCCGCTCTTTCTCCCCGCTTTACGCGAATACGGCGCGACAATCTCAACTGGGTTGATGTCCCGGATTACCAGACGCTGGCCGACCGGCACAGGGTAACACTCCCGGACGCGGAGGGGTACGCCGCCGGTTCTTGGAACTTCCTCTGCTGGTATACGTATACCGGGGGCGCCTCGCCCGCAGCCGACCCGGTAAGGGGCTGAACCGCCCCGCCTTAACCCCGCGCCTTAAAAGGCTATGCCATGACAAACGGCTCCCCGCATTCCCCGCAAACAATGTTCAACCCCGGCTTTCCCCAGACGTTGTTCCCGCAGGGGCATGAGTACTTGGATTTTGAATTGTAAACGCCGGACGGTTCCCCCGGTTCCCCATCTATCCCGCCCGGCTCCCCGGCAAGCGGTTCATCGGTATTTTTTTTCTTGCGCCTTACCGCCGCCGGTTCCTCATGGGGAAAGGCCGGAAGGTATTTTAAGCGCAGCGCGAGCAGGTCGCCGCCTGAAAGAAGGCTAAAGGCTTTTATAAACGGCCCGTCCGGCTTCACGTAGTGGGTCATTCTCTGCCCGGTCTTATTTCCGCCCGGCTCCCCGGTATCCGAGGGAACAAGCCCGATCTGCTCCATTTTCCACCCCCACTCTTTATTATGGTAGGCGGCACGGGACGGATGGCCGTAATCCTGCTGCCAGAGGTGAACCATTTCATGTACCAGCGTCGAGTGCCATTCCTCAAAGGGCCGGTCGAGATAGTCGGGGTTGAGGCTTATTTCATGCGCTCTTTTATGCTCCCCCTCCTCCCCGGTCTTCCACCGGTCCGCCGAGAAAAACCCGTAGGTGTGGTTATGCCGGGACATATTAACGATGCAGTCTGAAAGCGTCCCGCCAAACAGAGCCCCGTTGTAATACTTGTAAAGGTCGTCAAGCGTCTTGAACTGAACTGTAGTAATCATACCGTTAATCTCATGGATATAATTGTAGCGTACCTTACAATATAAGAACTTATCCGGGAATAAGTCCGGGATGAACCGGGATAAGATTTCGCCAAATAATAACCGCGCAGGCGAACTCCACCAGAGCCTGATAGTTCCGCGCTTTCTTCTCATACCTCACCAAGAGTTTTCTGAAGCGGTTCAGCCACGAACGGCATACTTCCACCGCCCGCCGCCGCGCTTTAAACTGCGGTTTCTTTTCCTTCTCTTGTTTCTCTTCCCCACGGGGCCGGACGCGCGCCTTATACCCCATCCCTTCCACACCTTTTTGCGCGCCGGTATATCCCGCGTCAAGGCATACGTTCGCCCCTTCCGGATGCGCCCTAACCATTGATTGCACGGTC